>JALHUC010000081.1 GCA_022865845.1 bacterium
GACTAACAGGCAAGTTCCTCACATAAGGCGACTCCATTTTGGATGAGATGGCACTTAAAGACGAGAACCTGATCCTGGTAACCGGGGCCACCGGCTACATTGGCGGCCGGCTCCTGACAGCCCTGGAAAAGCGTGGGAAGAAAGTGCGCTGCCTTGCCAGAAAACCCGAACATCTCCTGGCAAACGTTGCTGCCGGTACCCAGGTGGTCAAAGGGGATCTGTTTGATACTGAATCTCTGAAGAATGCTCTGGAGGGAGTACACACAGCGTACTATTTCGTCCATTCCCTGGGCGGCGGTTCGGACTATGAACAGAGGGATCGGCAGGCAGCTGCAAATTTTTCAGAAGCGGCGCGCACCTGCGGTGTGAGCAAGATCATTTACCTGGGGGGACTCGGTTCCGGAAATGGACTGTCAACTCACCTTGCGAGCCGTCAGGAGGTTGGTCGGATTTTAAGAGAATCTGGTGTCGGAGCCATCGAGTTCAGGGCTTCCATTATTCTCGGTTCCGGCAGCCTGTCCTTCGAACTGATCAGGGCTCTGGTGGGAAGACTCCCCGTAATGATAACGCCCAGGTGGGTCCGGACCCCTGCCCAGCCCATTTCCATAAAGGACGTCATCGAGTACCTGGTGCAGGCCCTTGATGTTGATGCCCGGGATTGCCCGGTATTTGAAATAGGCGGCGCAGATATTGTGTCCTATCTCGGGATCATGCGGCAGTACGCTGCCAGGCGAGGTGTCACGCGGTTGTTCATACCTGTTCCCGTCCTGACACCCTGGCTGTCAAGTTTGTGGCTGGCCCTGGTGACACCTTTATACGCCAGGGTGGGACGCCAGCTCATAGAGGGAGTTCGCAACGAAACCACAGTGCATGACACGTCGGCCAGGGACAGCTTCACGATCAGGCCCATGGGGATAGTCGAGGCGATCGACCGGGCAATGAACAAGGAAGACTAGAGATTCGTTCAATCCCACCGGGCAGTCCCTTCCGGTGGACACCTGGTCCTGGAGGATCCAATGAACACCTTTTTCTACATCAAGCTCTACCTTGTCACAGTCCCTGTTTTTTTCGCCATCGACATGATCTGGTTGGGATACGCCTCCAGGGGATTTTACAAAAATAACATCGGCCACCTGATGAGTACCACAGTGAACTGGCCTGCGGCCATTATGTTCTATCTCATCTTCATCGCCGGGATCCTCGTATTCGCCGTGGGACCAGCCATAAGGAGTGATTCTCCTGGAAAGGCGGCTCTCCTGGGCGGATTGTTCGGGCTCTTCACTTACGCTACCTATGACCTGACAAACCTCGCGACCTTGAGAGACTGGTCCGTAAAAGTGGTGGTCGTGGATATCCTGTGGGGCATCGTTCTGTGCTCCTCGGTGGCACTGATCAGCACCCTCCTGGCCAGGTGGCTTTCACGGTGACAGTATCCAAACACTGCTATCCATAGACGGTGTCAGCCGCTCTCATTGACCCACGAGGTTTAGCCCTTGGAAAAAAGAGCCGAACTGAAAGATACGGTAAGGCAGCTTCTGAACTCGCGGGAAGTGGCTGTTTTAGCTACCCAGGGTCCTGATTATCCCCACGCCTGTCTTGTAGCTTTTGCTGCCGCAGAGGATCTCCGGCATCTGTATTTCGTTACTAAGCGCTCAACCCGCAAGTTCGAAAACATGAACCACGACAACAGGGTGATGCTGTTGGTGGACGACCGCTCCAACTCGGAGAAGGATTTTGACAGCGCTACTGTGATCACCGGACGGGGAAAAGCGACCCCGGTACCCTACGATGCTGCAAGAGAAATCCTCCCCCTCTATCTGAACCGTCACCCCCACCTCTAAGCTTTCGCCAAGGATGAAAGCAGCGTACTTGTCTGGGTTGAGATCGAAAGTTACGCTGTTGTGACCCGGTTCCAGAATCTCACGGTCCTGGAAATGGATCCCGGAGTTATTTTGTCATGACCTGCATGTCACTGACCATGGGAGGTCCCTCGTGACCCAGGTTTTCCTGACGGCTGTCTGGGCCCTTGTCATCTATCTGCTCTGCATCTTCCTTCTGGCTCTCAGGCTCAGGGACAACAGTATCATGGACATCGCATACGGCCTGGCTTTCATCACGGCAGCTTCCGCTGCGGCGTTAGCTGCGGGGACTTCCCACCCGCGTTTTATCCTTCTCGACACCATGGTGATCCTCGGGGGGCTGCGGCTTGCGGTTCACCTGTTTTTCAGAAAACGGGGACATGGGGAAGATTTCCGTTACAGGAAATGGCGGGAGGAATGGGGCAACAGCTTTCTGCTCCGCAGTTTTTTACAGATCTACGTCCTTCAGGGCGCCGTGGTCCTTATTGTGTCATCCCCTGTCCTTGCAGTGGCTGCCAGTCCCGGAGGTAAGCTCGGCCCTCTAGATACCGTTGGCCTCTTTATCTGGATCGTGGGCCTGCTTTTCGAAGCCGTTGGGGACTGGCAATTGCTGAGGTTCAAGAAAGATCCTGCCAACAAGGGTAAGATCATTACCATCGGCCTTTGGCGCTACACCCGCCACCCTAACTATTTCGGCGAGTGCTGCCTGTGGTGGGGCGTATATCTGGTGGCACTGGGCTCACCTGGTGCATGGTGGACTTTCATCAGTCCCTTGAGCATCAATTTCCTGCTTCTTTACGTTTCGGGCATCCCCATGCTGGAGAAAAAGTACGAGGGTAATCTGGCCTTCGAGGATTACAAGAAAAGGACAAGCCCCCTCATCCCCTGGTACCCAAAAACCTGAGCACGGAGAACAGCTGAATGACGGCACAGTCTAAACAAGCGTCAGGATCCCCCGTTGAAACTGGGCTCCGCATCGGGGTCATCGGAGGCGGAGTAGCTGGTATCGTGGCCGCCTACATGCTCCAGGAGAAACACGATGTCACCCTTCTTGAAGCCAACGACTACCTCGGAGGACACACCCACACGATCGTCATTGAGGAAGGTCCCGACGCGGGGACACCGGTGGATACCGGTTTCATTGTAATGAACGACCGGACCTACCCCCTCTTCAGCACCTTCCTGGACCGTCTGGGAGTCTCTATGCGGGCCACAGCAATGTCCTTTTCCTACCATGACCGACTCTCGGGGTTGGCCTACTCGGGTTCAGGCTTGAACGGATTGTTCGCCCAGCGAAGAAACCTGTTGCGCCCCTCTTTCCTGAGGATGGTCCGAGGGATCTTCCGTTTCTGGGGGGATGCGAAAAGAGACCTCGCTGCGGGCTCCGTACCGTCGGGAAATCTGGGGGAGTACCTTGAGGGTCGATATCCCAGGGAAACCATCGAGAATTACATCCTCCCCATGGCAGCAGCTATCTGGTCCACCCCGGCCTCGGAGGTCGATAAATTCCCCTGTGAATCGTTCCTCCGTTTTTTCAGCAACCACGGGCTCCTTGGAGTTCGTAACAGGCCCCAGTGGATGACTGTCGTGGAAGGCAGCCACAGCTACGTCAAGGCTTTCCAGGATTCCTTCAACGGAAGGATCCTGCTGAAAAGCCCCGTTCAAGAGGTTTCCCGGCACCGGTCGGGTGTCACGGTGAGGATGGCAGGAGGCTACGAGCACTTCTTCGACCACGTGGTGATAGCCGTTCATGCCGACGACGCCCTGCGCCTCCTCGAGGACCCTACCGAAAAAGAGGCCCGCCTCCTTGGTCCCTGGGAATACCAGGTCAATGACACAGTGCTGCACACCGACACCTCGGTCCTCCCCAGGGAGCCCAGAGCCTGGTCCTGCTGGAACTATTGCCGCGAGGACGGCGCGGAAGATTTAAGGCCTGTCTCTGTGTCCTACAGCATGAACCTCCTCCAGGGCCTGAAGACGGCCCGGCACTATTGCGTGTCTCTAAACCGGCACACACCCGTCCGGGAAGACACCGTCGTCGCGCGCATGGTCTACCGTCATCCGTCCTACACTTTTGCTTCGGTGAAAACCCAGAAGGAGCTGCACCGCCTCAACGGGGTCCAAAACAGCTGGTTCTGCGGGAGCTATTTCGGCTACGGTTTTCACGAGGACGCGGTCCGCTCCGCCGTGGATGTTGGCCGGGAGTTCGGGGTCGGGCTGTGAACTCCGTTCTTTTCACCGGCAGGATCGTGCACGCTCGATCACAGCCGTTAAAACACCGGTTTTCCTACCCGCTATATTTTTACGGTTTTGACATCGACAAACTGGACGAACTGGAAAGCCGTGTCCTTCTCTTCGGTCACAACCGCATTCGTCCGGTGGCCCTGCATGACAGGGACTATCTCAGCCCCGGGGCGGGCAGCCTTCGGGAGAAGCTTCACGCTCTACTCCGGGAGGCGGGGCATGACGTGGAACCGGAGCAGGTTATCCTCGTCACATCGGCCAGGGTGATGCACTACGTATTTAACCCAGTGAGCTTCTTTTACTGCTACGACAAAGGGGTACTGCGGTGGGTTGTAGCCCAGGTGAACAATACCTTCGGCGAGATGCACGTATATCTGCTCACAGACCTTTTACCGGCCAGGCGCCAGGGAGAACTCCATTTCCAGACGGCCAAGGCTTTTCACGTCTCCCCTTTCTTTGACCGTCAGGGGAAATATGACTTTTACTTCAAGGACATCCAGGACAATAACCTGGACGTCACTCTCCATTACACCCGGGGGGATGCCCTTGTCTTCGCGGCCCACCTTACCGGCACCCCCACCAGTTTGAAGCGGTGGACGGTGGTGGGAAAGCTGCTGCGTCACCCCCTTACGGCCAGCTTTACGAAGCCCCGTATCATTTGGCAGGCGGGGCGTTTGAAGTTTCAAAAGCACCTTCCTGTCTACCACAAACCCCCCCCGGCAGACCCCATGACCATCCGCGGCGCTCCGCCAGGCCCGGTTGACCGCCTGGCAAGAGCCGCGTTCCTGAGTTTTACTTCCAGGATCACTAAAGGTTCGCTCACGGTGACCTATCCGGAAGGACACTCCCGGAAGCTGGGAAGGGAGGACTTCGGTGGAGAGGAAAAGGAGGCATCCCTGGTGGTCAGGGACAATATCTTCTTCCGCAAAACCCTTCTCCATGGAGATATTGGATTTGGCGAGTCCTATGTGGCCGGGGATTGGATGTCCGATGATCTGGCGGGGACTCTGAGCCTTCTCGCTGAGAACCTTGATGAA
>JALHUC010000082.1 GCA_022865845.1 bacterium
TCTACAACGCCAGGGTAGATCCCGCTTTGCCGGGGCGATGGATCCCGTATAACAGGGCCATCGTCGATGTGCTGGTCAAGCAGTTCGGGGATACCGACTCGGATATCTGGTAGACCTCCCCATGGGGAGTACCCACCTTACGGTAACACCTGAAGAATCCAAAACCCGTCTTGACCACTTTCTGTCTCACAGGCTCACAGACCTGACCCGTTCCCGGATAAAAAAGCTCATCGAGGAAGGTCATATACTCGTTGATGGGGTTTCAACCAAGGCCGGTGCCATGCTGCGGGCAGGTAATGTGGTGATGGTTCATGTCCCTGCACTCCAGCCGTCAGATGTCCTGCCGGAAGCGATCCCCCTTTCTATCCTCCACGAAGACAGCGATCTTATCGTCATCGACAAGGCTCCCCACATGGTTGTTCATCCGGCCCATGGGCATTCGACGGGCACACTCGTTAACGCTCTGCTCCACCACTGTCAGGACCTGTCAGGAATAGGCGGGGTCATGAGGCCCGGCATCGTTCACCGTCTGGACAAGGGGACCTCGGGTGTTATGGTGGCGGCCAAGAACGACGCGGCTCACCACTCTCTGTCGGCCCAGTTCAAGGATCACACCATCGGGCGTATCTATCTCGCAGCAGTGAGAGGCGAACTCAAAGAGGACAGGGGCCGTATCGAAAAGCCCCTCGCACGCCACTCCCGGGACAGGAAAAAGATCGCTGTGCGCGAATCGGGCCGGAGAGCAGTAACTGACTACGAGGTCCTGGGGCGTCGTAACGGTATCAGTCTGGTAAGGCTTGTACCCGGGACCGGCAGGACCCATCAGCTTCGCGTGCACCTGGCCTCTTCAGGTTACCCCATTCTCGGTGATTCCACCTATGGCGGGGGGGTACAGTCACTTCATCAGAAGAGCAGCGAGGGTAAAGCCCTCCTCAGGGCCCTTCGGAGACCTGCCCTCCACGCTCTGAAACTCGAGTTCGACCACCCTTCAACACACCTGCGGTTGTCCTTCGAATCTCCCCCCCCTGAAGACCTGTCAGGTCTTTTCCAGTGGATCGTGGGGGGAGCGCTGTGACGATCCTGCGCTCGGCTCTTCTTGCTAGGGAGGGGTTCGGTCACGGGTTTGGGACGAGCCGGTCAATACCAGGCGATTTCCCTGTGGATATCCATATTCTGATGCAGGTGCACGGGGAGCGAATCGTTTGCCTGACCGGCCAAACGATTCGAGTGCAGAGTGCAGAGTGCAGGGTGCAGAGTGAAAATCTTCAGGAGGAGCCAGGAGCCAGGAGCCAGGAGCCGGGTGAAAACTTCATAATGCGCAATAGGCCTGATGAATCAGGAATCAGGAATCAGGAATCAGGAATTACCGGCAACAACTTCGATATTAAAATCGCAAAGCTGCCGGCAGTGCCGTTCCGGTTTGACGAGGGGGACGCTCTTGTGAGTGACATGCCGGGTGTGGCCATGGGGATCCGCACCGCCGACTGCCTTCCTCTCCTCATCGCTGACCGTATCAAGGGGACGGCCGCGGCAGTACACTGCGGCTGGCGCAGCCTGGCTCTTGGACTGGCTGGCAAAGCTGTCAAGGTGATGACCGGGATCATGGGAAGCTGTGAGGACCACCTGGTGGCGGGCATAGGTCCTTCCATCGGCCCATGCTGCTACGAGGTGGGGGAGGATGTCCGGGAGGCTTTTTCCCATTTTAAGAGCCAAAAGGGTCTTTTCGAAGAGCGGGAACAGCGGACACACCTGGACCTGGCATCGGGAGTGAAGACCCAACTCATCATGGAAGGCATGACACCTGAAAATATTGATGAGATCGTTGGGTGTACTTCATGCAACCCGGACCTGTTCTGGTCCTGGCGAGCCCGTAAGGATGAAGGGCGGATGGTGAGTTTTATTACGGTGAGGGGAGGGTATGAGTGACAGGGCTCACGATGGGAGTGGGTGAGAGGGAGAGCGGGAGAGCGGGAGAGCGGGGGAAGAGCGGTATCTAAGTGTCCAGGTGAAAAGATACACCCGGAATCCAGTCATGTTTGTCATTGCGAGCCGACCCCATGCGAAGCAATCCCAGGTAAATCCCGGTTTACATATAAATCATCAAAAGCTTTAACGCAGAGGTCACAGAGAAAGGCTTTAAACTCGGGGTAATCCACAGTTATTATTAAGGCGATGTTTTTACCACAGAGTACACAGGGTTTCACAGGGGAATGATTAAATCTCTGGAAAATCCAAGGTTTTAATAAAGGCGATGTTTTTCACCA
>JALHUC010000005.1 GCA_022865845.1 bacterium
ATTGGTGTGGGCCGCTTTGCCGGACAAGGAGACAACCGTATCTTCCGTCTCGTGGCCCTGCCCTTTGGAAAGTTCCGGCGGGAAAGATCGGCAAGGCCCCCGAGGTTTGGTTCATCGGATCTTGGTCGCATGATGGAATGATGAGCGCGATCCCTGAAAAATTGTTAAAATCTGTTTCACGCAGAGTCGCAGCTTGTCCCGCCACAGCTAAGAGCGACAGCGGAAGTTCGCAGGGAAAGGCAAAAAACTGAAGAGATTTAACCCTGATTTAGTCAGGTTTTTCTGCGTTCCCTGCGCCTCTAGTGAGTTGCGCCTACTTGTCACGTCGTAGCTTCAGCGAAGACGGATGGCGTGACGAACGAGCGCGAGAAGAATGTTATTTCCGATCAACCCATAGTGTCAGAGTATTTTATGGAAGAGGCTGACTTAGTGACACCCCTACCTCGGTCCTCCCCCCATCGAGGGGGAGGAAGAACAAGGAAGAGGATTTTAGTATGAAAATCGATTGCTACTTTTCCATGGGATGCACCTCTGACGTTGCCCTCAGACAGAACCTCAATGAGGCACTGCTAGCTGAAGGTGTCGAGGCGGATATAAGCTATCACCGTATCGGAGAGGATGAAGCCATAAGGCTGGGTCTGAAGGGGTCTCCCACCATCCTCATAAACGGTGTCGATCTCTTCCCCTCTGACATTGATGGATTCTCATGACGGGTCTATGAGGACGAGTCCGGGAGACTCGCCAACGCTCCATCGGTAAAAGCGCTCAGGGAAGCACTAAAAGGAAAGTCAGGATAAGAAAATTCCAGTAATAGTAATAGGGCGTTTTTCGGGCCGCCTTTGTTCTTCCTCAGCCCGAACCCGGTAGGAGACCTGGATCTAGTCCTGGACCTGGACGTGGATCTGGACCTGGACCAGGTGCCCGGTAAGACCTTTATTGGACCACGACCACGACTCTATCCCTCTCTGGGGCCTTTATATCAGCTTATGGTAGGCAAGGATGAGCGATGTATCAGTGACACTGTAGTCATAAGGGTCCTTCTCAGCGATGAGGACCCCTGAGTGCAAACCGATCATAAAGTTACCCATGACGTATTCGGTGAGGAAATATCCTCCCCACGTCAATTCCGTAAGGTCGTATTTGATCCTGGTTTCGGTTGGAAAGGGATCGTAGATCAGGGCATCGCCCTTCACCGACATGATCCCGCCCCCCAGACCCATCCCAATTCTGAAGTTCTCTGAGGCGTCCCAGGTAAGGTTCGGCATGGCGTAGAGAAACCAGCCTTTAGCTGAAGTACCCTGATCAGTGGCTTCGACGGTGGAAAACGGTTCGGATTGCTTGTCAATGTTGAACCCGGAAAGTCCGTATTCCATGAGCCATCCGAACCGGCTCTGTCCGAAATATCTGGTAGGGCTCTGAAAACTGAGAAACGGCCACGGGACAAGATCCCCCTCCAGCAGGGCCACGGTATGGGTTGTATTCGTGTCGGAGATGTCCAGAAGGACCTGTTTGAAGGCAATCCCGAAGTTGGACCTGAAATAGTTTGCCGCTTCACCCAGAGGTGTTTCCGGTTCCGTGGCCAAAGTGATTGCCGGGTAGGCGTGAGTCAAAACAACGATTGACAAGACCAGGATGAACTTTATCCGTAGTTTCTTCACAGGAATGGGCCCCTTGCTCCCCCCCATTCTCGTAAGTGATACTACTCTATCATATCCGGGCCGCCAGTGTTTAAGTAGCAAGTAACAAGTAGCAAGGAAGATATAATATTCTACTTTCTACGTGTTACTTTCTACAACGCCCATTAGGGCGTTTCCCCTTCCGGAATAATCCTCCCAGGTTGCGTGTAGTAGTTCTAAAACAATTGCACCGCGACCTCCAGTCATCCGTACATGTTGCGGTCACCTGCCCATTGAGTTTAATATGGTGCAACTTTTCCAAACGGTTTGCATCAGGCCGTTTACTGCTCTATCAATTCAGGACCTGCCTATCGAGGGGGAAAAGATGTCCAGACGCATATTCGTTGCACTGCTCCTTACGCTTCTCATTTCCGCACCCTGCCTTGCCGCCGATATCCCGGACTCCCTGGAACCCTGGGAGGGCTGGGTCCTTCACAACCAGGAGGAGAAGGTGTGTCCCCCCGTTTTCAACAA
>JALHUC010000083.1 GCA_022865845.1 bacterium
AAACGAAACGATATCCTGGTCGGTGCAGGGACTGTATTAACGGTTGACCAGGCTAAAGCGGCCTGGGATGCTGGTGCCCGGTTCATAGTAACACCGGGGCTCAACCCTAAAGTGGTGAGCTACTGTGTTGAAAAGAATATAGCCATCGCTCCCGGTATCTGCACACCGTCAGACATTGAGGGAGCCATGGAGTTCGGTCTCGATGTCCTTAAATTTTTCCCCGCTGAAGCGTTTGGTGGTTTAAAAACGCTGAAGGCCCTGAGCGGGCCCTACACCATGGTCAAATTCATCCCCACCGGCGGCATCAACACACAAAACCTCCCCGATTATCTGAACTTTCCAAAAGTCATGGCATGCGGGGGAACCTGGATCGCCAGTTCGTCACTGATCCTGGCTGGAAAATTTGATGAAATCTTAAGGAATACCAGGGAAGCCGTTAAGATCGTTGCCAGATGCGATGCACCTGATTCTTAGGCAAGGCGGCTCCTCATGCTGACTATGAAACGACTTATTATCAGTCAGCAAATAGATCGATCAGGGACAGCTCCAACACCCGAGAGGAGGCACCCGGAGTAAACGCTCTCAATATCAAGGGAAAAGACGACTGTCGTTATGACCTGGTCTCTTTAGGTGAGGTCATGCTGCGCTTCGATCCGGGTGAAGGCCGCATCCACACCACCCGGCAATTTGCTGTGTGGGAGGGAGGCGGTGAGTATATAACGTGGCACGTGGGTTGCGCCGGTGCTTTGGTCTCAATACTGCGGTGGTGACTGCTTTTGCCGACAATGCTGTAGGTAGGCTGATCGAGGATCTCATTCTCCAGGGAGGAGTGGATCCGTCCCACATCAGGTGGGTCCCCTTCGACGGTATTGGGCGAACAGTACGAAACGGTTTGAATTTCACCGAGCGTGGATTTGGTATTCGAGGGGCTTTGGGTGTATCCGATCGCGGTCACACGGCAGCCTCCCAATTGAAAAGGGGAGATATCGACTGGGAACTGCTGTTCAATCAGCAGGGAGTGCGCTGGTTTCATACGGGGGGGATTTTTGCCGGGCTATCAGACAGCACCCCCGGAGTTATCGAAGAAGCCATGACTGCCGCGCGGAATAACGGAACGATCGTATCCTACGATCTGAACTACCGGCCATCGCTGTGGGCCGGTATCGGCGGAGAGGTGAAAGCGCAGGAAGTTAACAGGCACCTTGCCCGGTACGCGGATGTCATGATCGGAAACGAGGAAGATTTCACCGCGTGCCTCGGTTTTCAGGTCGAGGGGGTGGATAGAAACCTTTCCCATCTCAAGCTGGAAGGCTTCAAAGATATGATCTCGCAGGTGGTCGACGATTACCCCAATTTACATGTTGTCACAACCACACTTCGAACCGTTAAATCTGCAACTCTCAACGACTGGGGAGCTGTCTGCTGGGTTGACGGAGCGTTTTACGAGGCGCCGATGCGGGAGAACCTGGAGATCATGGATCGGATCGGAGGCGGTGACAGTTTTGCTTCCGGCCTCATATACGGTTTCCTGGCAGGGCACGACCCGCAAGCGGCGGTTAATTACGGCGCGGCCCATGGCGCTCTGGCCATGACCACCCCGGGAGATACCACCATGGCAACTCTGCAGGAAGTGGAAAAGCTTCTGAAAGGTGAGACCCCCCGCGTGGTCCGATGATGGAAACAGCGGCCACGACAGGTTGGGGAAAAGGGCAAAAAGAACTGAAAATCACAGATATGGCACGGGAGAGGGCAAATGATACTGGACAAGTTCAGCCTTAAGGGAAAGATCGGTTTGGTTACCGGTGCCGGATCCGGGATCGGCAGGGCAATGGCCACGGGGTTGGCGGAGGCGGGGGCCAACGTCGCCCTGGCAGGCAATGAAATGGAGGTGCTCGAGGAGGCGGCGGCTGCGATGAAGAGGTCAGGCCTTCATGTGTCTCCTTTCCACGTGGATATGGCGGATCCTGAAAGCATCGAGAAACTTGTGGGGTCGGTTCTGAAGAAGTTCGGCAGGATCGATTTCCTGTTCAATAACGCCGGCATTATTCATCGAGCGCCCTTCGAGAAGTTCCCTCTTGAGGATTGGGAAGAGATGATCAAAGTCAATCTGACCGGACCGTTCCTGCTTTCCCAGGCCGTTGCCAACCACATGATCGAAAAGGGAATCAAAGGTTCCATCGTTAATACCTCCTCTCTGATCGCGGTATTGGGCGGAGTTACCGTTCCTGCGTACGCGGCCACGAAGGGCGGGTTGACACAGCTGACAAAGGCCATGTGCAACGACTTGGGGAAATACGGTATCCGCGTCAACGCCATTGGGCCAGGTTGGGTGAAGACCGGCATGACAAAGGCCCTTCGAGAAAACACCGAGCGATTCCAGGCCATATCGGATCGTATCCCTCTGGGCCGATGGGCGGACCCGGAAGATCTGGCCGGCCTGGCCGTCTTCCTGGCTTCTGATGCATCAGAATATATCACCGGACAGGTTCACTTTATAGATGGGGGCTACCTGGCCATGTAGCGGTCAATTCCCAAGCGTGGTTTTCGAACACGCAGTCCGGAAGGTCTAAAGGAGAAAAAAATGGATATCCGTCAGCCAGCCAACCCGAATGATTTCGAATCCTACACGACTGAACGCACGCGTGAGGAGTTCCTGGTTCAGAACCTGTTCACGCCAGGGTCTGTTAATTTAACCTACAGCTACATCGACAGGATGGTCATTGGGGGAATCTGCCCGAACAAGGAACTGACCCTGGAGGGGCTCGAAGAGCTGGGAACGGAATTTTTCCTTGAGCGCCG
>JALHUC010000084.1 GCA_022865845.1 bacterium
CGGTAATTCGATGGAAAGTGCAGCACCCTCCTGTCTGTAAGAACGAGCAGGCACCTCTTGATGTAGTAGATCCACGCCCCCGTGGTTAACTGCTCAACCATTGTAAAGGGGGAAGCACCCCTTGCAGCTAGCAGTATCTCCTCACCTTCTTCCAGGATGTGCTGCAGGTCTTCAACGTAATCTCTGAGGTACTTCAGCTGCTGTTTCTTGACCTTTTCCTGGAATTTGCCCTTGGCGTTGGAAAACGCAATTTGACCTTTGATGGGGAGATACCTGAAAACATCTTCAAGGTTTTTAATTTTCATAGGATCAGTCTATAGTCCAGCGTCCAGTGAAGGCCTTCGTCCTAAATACTCCTGCGGGGAATTTATTACCATATAATGTGCAAAACGAACAGAGATTGGCGTTTTTCCTCTGGACTTTGGACTTTGGACCTTGGACTGTTTTTTTACCATCCCCTCTTCCCATTATCCAGCAGCACCCTTCTCCCCCCCCCTGTCTCCCAGACAGCCACCAGCGTTGCGTTGAAAAGCACAAAATCCTGGTGAAGAGGAGCCTTGACGACACCACCGAAAGTGTGGTTGTCCCCGAAGGCCACATGAATGGTTCCGAGGATCTTTTCCGACTCCAGAACGTTGTCAGGCCTGGTTGCCGCCTGATTTGTGCCGATGCCCAATTCAGCGATATTTGTATTGTTGGGGTGGGCCGACAAAAGCCCTTCCAGCCAATTGACCTCATCCGATGCACCCCCAATCACCGACACAACCTTTCCACCATCGATCATCACAGTGAGAGGGCTTTTGAACCTTGCCAGAGGGCCCCATTCCAGCACCAGCACCCCCTCGGCCGTTCCCTCAACAGGCGCTAGAAAGACCTCTCCAGCAGGCAGGTTCCCGAACTTTCCATTCTGGGTCAGCATACCGTCATCCGGCAAAACAGGCCTGCCCGACACACCGACTACCAGGCTGGTCCCGTTGTTAGAACTTATTTCGCAGTAATCCGCTCCCTCTAAAGCTCGCGCGAGGACATTGGTGGAGATTGTCAGATCCATCCAGTCCACATCCATGGCCCCGAAAAACATCTCACGTTCGAACATGGGCATACTCGCGTACCGCACACCGCAGGTCTGAGTCAGGAGTTTGCGAAAAGAGGTATGGCTTGTTGAATAGTGTGTTACAGCCACGATGACATCTGCTTGTGCTCCGTCCGACTCAACAAGGAGGCTCGCAGCCCGGTCCAAAGTCCCTGAACCGCCCTCCTTAGACAGCAGGGAAGTGAGAAGGCCTTCAGTTTCCAACCGCCCAACGGACCCGTCGCCCAACAGCGCCTCCCAGACCTCTTTCGGAGGCTCCTGGCCGTGTCCTCCTACCGGATCGAAGATCAAGGTCCTTGTGAGGGGGTGCAGCTTTTCAGCCACCGCCCCGATCTCATGGGCAAGTTCTCCCCCATCACCTGAGGAATCACCTAGGATGAGGAGGCGTTCGTCACGCTGGAGGCCCATGTTCACGGAAAGAAGGGATTGTACGGCTTGTTCTATGGAAGGTTTACCGCTCGGTTTCATATCGTGCCTCGCTTTTGATCTCAAACCTCATAAAAGGCTGTTATTCCCCCAAGTGCGTTGCTTTTTGAACACAAAGTACACGAAGTAGCACTAAGGGTTTCAACCCAATCTATATCTTTTACTTTGTGAACCTTTGTGAACTTCGTGTTCAAAAATGCCGCTTTCATAGGAACTGCGTTCTTTCTCCTGGATAATAGTTTTTCTTTGCGTCTTGGCGTGAGGCAGCCTATAGCTTTTACCGATTACCGATTACTGATTACTGATAAGGCATCCAGACATCATTTTTCCGGATGCCTTATCCCCAACTGCTTCATCTTCCGGTGGAGGTTGCTCCGTTCAAGTCCCACTGCATCGGAAGTTCTCGAGATATTCCACTCATTCTCATCAAGACGGCGTGTAAAGAAACCCCTTTCAAACATCTCCCTTGCCTTTCGATAGTCGGTCTCCTCCACGGCGCTGTCAGCCGCACCGGCCTGCCCTGAGCCCTCATCCGTAATGGAAGAAGGCACCATTCCAAGATCGATCACCTCCCGGGCGGTTATGATCGCCAGCCGTTCCGCTACATTGCGCAATTCACGCACATTACCAGGCCAGGCATACTCAACAAGGGCCCTTTCTGCTTCGGGGCTGAAAACCAGGTCCGGTTTGCCATAGATCTGCCCATATTCAGACAGGAAGCGAGTCAACATCTTAGGGATATCCTCCCTGCGCTCCCTCAGGGGCGGCAGGTGGAACGGGAACACGTTTAAACGGAAGAACAGATCCTCTCTGAACTCCCCTCTTTCGATACCGGTCTTAAGATCCTTGTTGGTAGCGGCTACCACCCGGACATCCACGGTTATATCCCTGTTGCCGCCGACTCTCTGGAATGTTTTCTCCTCCAGGACTCTGAGGATCTTGGCCTGAGTGGCGAGGCTCATGTCGCCGATCTCGTCCAGAAAGAGTGTGCCGCAGTGGGCCAGATCGAATTTGCCCATTTTCCTTGAAGAGGCACCTGTGAAGGCTCCCCTTTCGTGACCGAAAAGCTCGCTTTCTATGAGGGTCTCAGGGATAGCCGCGCAGTTTACAGCCACAAACGCCTCGCCGCTCCGACGGGAAGAGGAGTGAATGGATCTGGCCAGCAGCTCCTTCCCGGTTCCGTTCTCTCCGGTAATCAGAACGGAAGCTTGTGTCGGCGCTACGATCCTGACCTGCTCCAGCATAGCTGTGATAACCGGAGATACCCCGATAAACTCCGATTCTCTCCCACCCTCGCCCTTCAGGGCCCTGTTCTTCTCAAGAAGCGCGCGCTGGCTTAGAGCGTTTCGAAGGACAAGCTCGAGTTTATCTATGGAGAGAGGTTTTTCCAGGAAGTCGTAAGCACCCAGTTTGGCAGCCTTTACTGCTGTTTCAATGGTTCCGTGACCGGACATTATGATCACGGGCAGATCCGCATCGAGTTGCTTGATCCCCCTCAGTACTTCAATTCCATCCAGATCGGGCATCCAGATATCAAGGAGTACACTGTCGGGTTTGTCCGCAGACACCCTTTTAAGTCCCTCCTGCCCATTGGACGCCTCGATGACCACAAAACCCTCATCCTCGAGAATAGATCGGATACTCTCACGAACCCTTGGCTCATCATCCACGACGAGGATCAGGTTGGAGGGCCGCTTTTCTCCTGCAACTTCCCTTTCCATCTCTATATCCTCCTGGTAGGATCAATATCCACCGGTATCTGAATGGTAAACACCGCCCCGCCCATAGGACCTGGAGCACAGTCCAGCCTCCCGCCATGTTCTTCCACGATGCGCTGGGCTATTGCCAGTCCGAGTCCTGTTCCGTCCTCGCGAGTACTGAAATAGGGGTCAAATATCCGGTCCATTAGATCCAATGGTATACCGGAACCGTTATCGGATACAGAAACAGCCACCATCCCCTCCTCAATGATGCTGGTGGAAACACGCACGACACCCTCCTCACCGCGATCCTGGACAGCCCTGATGGCGTTATCGAGGAGGTTGATAATGACACGCCTCATCTGTTCGTCATCAAAACTGATCCTTCGCAGGTTTTTTTCCAGGGATACCTCAACTGCCCCTCCCCCTTCACCACCAACCCTGAAAAGAGCTGCAGCCTCCTGAACGGCATTGTTAATGTCACCCGGCACCAGTTTCAATACCGGCAAGCGGGCGAACTGGCTGAATTCATCCACCAGGTGGCGCATAGCGTCCACTTCCCTGACGATGGCATCGGTTCCCTCCCTGAGAACACGATCATCAGCCTCATCAAGGCGGCCAATAAGCCTCCTTCGTATCCTTTGAGCTGATAACTGGATGGGCGTCAATGGATTCTTGATCTCATGGGCGATCCTCTTGGCAGCTTCTGACCACGCTGCCTTGCGCTGGGCGTTTACCAGCATTGTCATGTCCTCGATGACGAATACTGTTCCAATTTTTTTCCCTGGAGCGTCCTCCATGACGCTGACGGTGACAAAAAGAATGAGGGGTGTACCTCGAACAACTATCGGTATCTCCCTTCTTATCCTGGCTACACCTTCTTCCCTGAGTTCGCCGAGCATCCCATCGATGAGAGCCGCATGCTCCAGAGTCAAAACCTTGGTATAAAGCTTTTCCAGTACATCTTCTGCCTTGACGTCGAACATCCTCTCGGCAGCCCGATTGAAGGTATTGACCCGGCCCGCAAGGTCCATGGAAATAACCCCGGTACCAACGTTCCTGAGCACAGTCTCAATATAGGTCCTTCGCTGTTCATTTTCACGGTAGGCCTTATCAAGTTTCCTGTTAGCACCGTCAAGCTCCTCAGTCATCCTGTTGAAAGCCTGGACCAATATCCCGATCTCATCCGACGCCTCGCTGTCGATCCGTACCGTAAGATCGCCGGAGGCCACCTTCTCAGCTCCTTCGGCCAGGAGACCAAGGGGAACGGTGATGCCCCTGGCAAGGTAGAACCCTAGCCATACTGCCGAGAACAGGATGAGCAGGGTGATTAAGAGCAGGTAGGACATATAGTTGAGCCTGATAGGGCGTTCCTGGAGCCTCATCTCCGTATAGCTGCGGTAGGTTCGGCTGAGGGTCTCGGATTTAAGGCGAACTTCCTCGGGAAAATGCAGGGAAACCACGACGGCGCCCTGTCCGTCAGGCAGAATGAGGGGAGCCGAGGCCCTGATATACTCGCCTGTGTCCGCGCGGCTAACGTTGTCGACCACCCTGCCAACAAGGGCGCTCTGTACGAGGCTGTCCCGGTCGTCCACAAAGTTCTGGGGGCTGATGCCGTCCCAGGCCCTTGCCACGAAACGACCGTCTGCATCAAAGAGGTCAACCATGGACAGGGCGTATTCTTTCCTTATCTCCTCCAGAAGGTCTTCCAGCTCCTTACCCCTGGGTGGGGCCTCAAGGCGGGTGCTTACCCTCTGGGCAAGCACCCTGGAACGGTCAGTCAGGGTGGAATAGTAGTCCCGAGACACACTGAGGGCGCCTTCAACGGCCTGATCCACGTTGACATTAAACCAGTACTCTATGCTGTCGTTGATAAACCCCTTGGCCACAAAGAAAAGGAGGATCGTAGGAATCAGGGAAAAACCCACGAAGATTATAACCAGGCGTGTCCTGAGGTGGTATCCGAAAACCCGCGCCCGTCCCTCGTAGAACAGTTTGATGGCGTTTCTGGCGAGCAAAAAGACAAGGACTGTAAGAAGGATTATGTTGATATTGATCAGGAAAAAGATGAACAGGTTCCCGCCCTTGGGATCTAAATCCCGCAGGGACTTGTACCTGCTCCCGAAAAAGAGGACCAGGGCGATGAGAAGAAGGATCACCACAATAGCGGTCCACCTGCTTCGGGTATCCCTGAATTTAAACGACGAGAACTTCATTGGAGCCATCTCCTCAAAAGGTAAAATCCAACTGGACCCAGGGGGTTTCCTGGTTAAATATGGTGGTAAAAAAGAACAGGTAACCCAGAACGGATGGCAGCTCTACTGAACGAAGAGTCGCCATCACCCTCACACGGTCACGAAGGTTCTTTTCAAGTTTTCCAAGAGGATAAAGGCGCCAGTCCTGGATGCCCGTCAGCCACTCCAGCGCTTCACCCTGTTCTTTGGTCGTCCTCTCGAGAGATTCCCGTCCGTATCCATCCCCCTTGAACAGGTAGAGCTGTTTGACCGGGTCAAACTCAAGGGTATGGATGATCTCCCTTTTCCTGACTGTCTTCTCTCCGAGGATGGATCCCCTGGTGGTCAGGCGGATCCGATAGCTGAAGGTCAGTGGAACGCCTCCACGCAAAGCCTCTCGCATCTCCTCACCGAGCTCGGTCACCAGCTGAGCCGACAGCAGGACATTTGACTCCCCCTGATGGAGTCTGAGGTCACTGATATGGGGTTTTACTTCGGCCGCGGTTGCGTCCGAATAGAATGACAGGATCAGGATGCTGATCGACAGGATTTGAATGAAATGTTTTTTCATAGGATAGTTTCGCTTCACTCCACCAATAACTACCTCGCAAAAAGCCTCTTCGCGCTTCCCAAGGGGCCACGCCATAGGCGTGATCCCCTGCCAGTCCCGCTGGTGGCGGTA
>JALHUC010000085.1 GCA_022865845.1 bacterium
GACCACCGTGTCACCCGACTGAAGTGCATCGAGTGTTGCCTGGTGTTCCTTTGACTTTTTCTGCTGGGGACGAATGAGAAGGAAGTAAAAGATTGCGAACAGAACGATGATGGGCATGAAGGCTCCCAGACCACCGCCAGGGCCCGCAGGCTGGGCTGCATAAGCAATACCTGTGAACATTTTTTCCTCCTTGGTAAACGGCATGGAGACCGTTTCAGTATAATTCCAAATTTCAAATTTCAAAAAAAATTTCTCACGCTCGCTTGTTTCACTTGCTCAAGACGCCAAGGACGCAAAGAAGATCAAAAGAATGGTTCGTGGAAAAATAATGTTTCAGTTTTTCTTTGCTAGCTTTGCGTCTTTGCGTGAGATCGAATTTTTCGCTTTCATGGAAACCGTTCAGTTCCCAGTGTCACCGCGCTTGCCACGCCGTAGCTTCAGCGAAGGCGGGTCACGGCATCAGGTCGATCCGACTCATCGCCGGAATTCCAACCTTCCCCCACCTGTTTCTTATAGTCGGCAAAAGATTTTTCAAGGGTCGCTTCCCGCGCCCCGGATACAAGTTGGTGATAATAACTCAAATTGTGAATTGTGCAAAGCCGAAATCCCAGCATCTCACCGGTCATGTACAGGTGTCTCAGGTAGGCGCGACTGAAGTTAAGGCAAGTGTAACAGGAACAGTCAGGATCGGGGGGCCCAAGGTCATCCTTCAGGGCGTTAACCTTTACAGAAAGCCTTCCACGGCTTGTAAAAAGGGTGCCGTTCCTGGCGTTTCTTGTTGGCATGACGCAATCGAACATATCTATGCCCCGCTCGATCCCGTCGAGAAGATCCATGGGGGTCCCCATTCCCATAAGGTAACGGGGACGGCTCTCGGGAAGGACCGTTGTAGTGCTTTTAACCGCTTTCCACGTCTCTGCCCGGGGTTCTCCCAGGGCAAGTCCCCCCACCGCATATCCATCGAACCCCATTTCCATGAGCCCCTGGGCTGACTCGACTCTCAGATCGAGAAATGTCCCGCCCTGAACGATCCCGAAGAGGGCCATTTTCTGGCTGGTTCTGGAGTGAAGGCACCTTTGGGCCCATCTTCTGGTCCTTTCTACCGCTCCAGCCATGGTTTTCTTGTGGGAAAGAGGATCAACCACCTCGTCCAGGCACATGGCAATGTCGGTGCCCAGCTGCTCCTGTATGGAAACGGACAACTCCGGAGTTATGTTGTGTCTGTCACCATTCAGGTGGGACCGGAAGGTAACACCCTCCTCGGTAACCTTGGCTAGTTCCGACAGACTCATGATCTGGAACCCTCCGCTGTCGGTGAGAATGGGGCCATCCCAGCCCATGAAACGGTGGAGTCCCCCCAGGCGTTGAATGAGTTCGGAACCTGGTCTCAGATACAGATGGTAGGTGTTGGAGAGGATCATGGTGGAACCGCTATCTGCAAGTTCCGAAGGCGTAACAGTTTTCACGGCCCCGTAGGTACCTACAGGCATAAAAACCGGCGTGAGTACCTGTCCGTGACCGGTTTCAAAGACGCCAGCCCTGGCGCCGGATGGATCTGTTTTCAGTAGAGTAAATTTCACGCCGGTTTCAGTTCCAGGTTCCACGTTCCATGTTCCAGGAATAACCTCCATTAAATTATTTTATCTTTATCTTGTTTGCCTTCTTACCTTATTTCTGTTCATTAGAAAACAATTACGCCTTGCTTGGAACCCGGAACAAGGAACTCGGAACTATTTTATTCGATGAACATCGCATCCCCATAGCTGTAAAAGCGATAGTTTTGTTTGACCGCTTCCCTGTAAGCTTTCATTACGAAGTCAGTGCCGGCAAAAGCGCAGACCAGCATGAGCAGGGTGGACCCGGGAAGGTGAAAGTTGGTGACCAGGGCATCCACAACCGAGAAACGATAGCCAGGGTAGATAAAAAGTTCGCTCGTCCCCTCACCTGCCCTGACACCCTGGTTGTAGAAAGCCGACTCGAGGGTCCTGACAACTGTGGTACCTACAGCTACAACCCTTCCGCCGCCCTTCTTGACCTCCTCGATCAGTTTCGCCGTATCGGACGATACCGTGTATGACTCTTCATCCATACGGTGTTCCGTGATATTCCGGGTTCTCACCGGTCGAAATGTACCCGGTCCCACATGCAGGGTAACCTTGCCGATGGAAACTCCCTTTTCCCTGATCAGCCCAAGAACACCCTCATCAAAATGCAGACCGGCCGTGGGAGCAGCCACCGCTCCCGGCTCACTGGCATAGACTGTCTGGTAACGCTTCAGGTCAGCTTCATCAGGACCATCTGTCCCCCGTCGGATATAAGGGGGAAGGGGCACATGACCGAACTTCAAAACGGCCTCACTCAGACTGATATCCTCACCGTTCACAGTGAATAGGTGCTTGCGGCGTCTGACGAGGAGGGTAGTCCCGTTTTCCAGTAAAAGCCTCTCCTCTCCGCGGATCTTGCGGCCGGGACGTACCAGGCAAGGGGTATCTTCACCTTCCACCGGGAACTTCAGCAGAAAGATCTCTACCACGCCTCCGGTACTTCTCCTTGCCATGAGGCGTGCCGGAAAAACCTTTGTGTCATTCAGGACAAGGAGATCCCCCTCCCTAAGAAAATCCGGCAGCTTGCTGAAGTTATGGTGCTCGATACTCATCCCTTTCCGGTCCAGCCGCAACAGCTTTGATGCCGACCTGAGATCGGCAGGTCTCTGGGCGATGAGCTTTTCCGGGAGGGAATAATCGAACATCTCCAGGGACAGGGGCAACTTGGGAGTCACATTCCCTCCCGGAAGGACGCAGCACGCAGGACACAGGACGCAGTAAAAGATTCTTCCGAGCAGGACGCCGGAGAAAGTTTAAACCAGCGAATTACCATATTTTCCGGTAAATGGATTGTCTTTACTGACATTAAAATACTCTCATTTTTCAAGGTGTTGATTTGGATTGTATTCTGCGTTCTGCGTGCTGCGTTCTGCGTTCTCTAGTAGGCGCGTTTTATTTCAGCGCCTACGTAATACTTCCTCAGGATCTGCTTGTAATCCATACCCCGCAAGGCGCTTCCGCGGGCTCCCCACTGGCACAACCCAACACCGTGCCCGTAGCCCTGTCCGGTGAGGATGATCCTGTCACCGGACATTCCCAGGGAGAAGCTGGTGCTCGGTAGCCGCCGGTACCCCATCTCTTTCCTGAATTCCCCGGCATCGAAAAGGACACGGCCTTTTCCTGTTTCAGCGAAAAGAGTTTGGATCCTTCCGTCCCTGGATCTCCTGTGAACACCCATAGAGCTCACCTCATCAACCCCGGGGAAAAAAGCCTTGACTACTCTAATGATCTCACCGGCTTCCAGCGGCAGGTTCCAGCGAGCGTAGGGAGCCTCTTCACACTCTCCACAATAAACACCGTCCTGTGCCGGTTGTGCCATGCCCCACACCTCACGAGCCGAGGTTGTGTTTCCCCCGCATGAAGAGTGGAAAAATGTCTGGATCAGGTCCTCATCCTTGTACAGGACCTGTCCACGGGTCGCTTTAACCGCCTCCCTTGTCCTTTCGTCCTCCGAATCAAAACCTGCGTAAACCTGGCTGCTAACATCGGTTTTTAGATCATAATAAAGGGCCTGGACCTTCATCTGATAAAGAGCGTAACTCCTGGCAGCTACCACCTGGGCCTTTACCGCGTCCATGGGCCAGGAAGAATCAATCTCCCCATTGACTACCCCAACGAGGTAGGATTCAAGGGGCATTTGGGAGACCACTAAAAGTCTTCCGCCGTTTATCAGGACGGTCAGGTATCCCCTGAATGGACGGCCGCCGTACCTGAGCATCCCATTACGGGGTTTGATCCTGAAGGTCGGTGCCACTATGGCAGCCCCATCCAGTTGAACCTCTCCACGCATCGGGCTGAACCCCACACTCCGGACCCTGTTTATGGCAGGCTGCCAACCTCCCTTATCCCACATTTCCACCAGGATAGAGTCGCCACTGACCACCACTCTCGGAAGTTGTTCATCCAGCAGGAGCCGTATTTCTGGTGAACTGTCTCCGCGAACCGGTAGCGGAGTGACAATGGGGATGGCCAGAAGGACGGTGATGACTAACGCCCGGGATAGCAATGAATTGAGGATTGAGAATTGGAAATTGAGGATTATTCTATGAGGTGGTTTTGTACTCAATTCGTAATCCTTAAATAAGGGGCTGTAGTTTCTTCAATTCTGAATACTCAATTCGTAATGCGAAATCTGCAGATTGGGATTATCCCAGCAGCCGTGACAGAGCCACCAGGGCAAGACCCGCAATGATGAAGGTAAGGCCGAAGAACCTCAGCGAGGAAGGGGAAAGTACCAGCATTTTGCTCACAAGTTTTTTAACAGCTTCAGGTCCCAAAAAATAGGGCAGACCCTCGAGGATCAGGGCAAGCCCCAGGGCGGCTATGAATATGTTCCATTGGAAGTTCATAAGCAGGAGCCAGAAGCCAGGAGCCGGGAGCCAGGAGTATAAGTACAATCTCTAACAATAGCGGATACATAGGTTCTCATTTAAAGGTCTACCTCCTGGGTACTGGGTACTGGGTACTGGGTACTGGGTACTGGGTACTGGGTACTGGGTACTGGGTACTGGGTACTGGGTACTTGGGTGATTATCATATCCCCGAACTGCACGCAACCAAAGGAAAAGGCAGTATAGGGTTTAGCGTTTGAAGTTAACAATTCACTTTTTACTGTTCACAGTTCACCGTTCACCGATTACCGATTACCGATTACGGATTACGGATCACCGATTACAGCATTGCACTTATATTGCACCTGTTCCTGCATTCTGCTATAAGTACAATTCTGAAATCAGCTGAAATTCTTCCACGGGGGGAGAAACGAAAATTGCAAATTCACTCTGCGTTCACACTAACAAATAGAATCCCATGACTTTAAGCTTCGTCAGTATTATCCTGTTCGTACTCGTTGTCCTTTTGGCAGGAGCACTGATCTATACGTTCAGTTACCTCCACCGCCTGAACAGGGCCTCGCAACATCCCGCAGACAAGGAAACCCTCCCCTCGATCCCCTCTTCCTCGCTGCCGGTCCTTTCAAACATTTCAAACCGCATCGCTTTGCTGTCCGAATCCCTCACCGAGCAAAAAAGGGTGGAGAGTTACCGGCAGAAGATGACAGCCATGGAAAAACAAGAAATCGCCCACCTCCTGGAGAAGGAAGCTCTCTCCCGGCAACTGGAACGTCAACTGGATGAAACCAGGCAGGCCAACCTGATGGTCTCGGGCCTTAACCAGGATCTGGAGGAGATCAATGCCAGCCTGAACGAAGCCATCAATCGCCTATCTGCCCTGAACCAGATCAGCCGAATGCTGGGAATGGAGCACGACAAGAAGCAGATCTACAGCATGGCCGTCTCCCTGCCGGTAGAACTCCTTAAAGCTGAAATCGGTCATTTGATGCTGCCGGAAGTTGAAAAGAACAACCTGGTTGTTGAGTTCTCTCTTGGGCTTGCAGAGACGAAGAGCGGTACCAAACATTCGGTCTCGGCCGGTAAGGGACTTGCCGGTTGGGTGGCCTCAAACAAGAAATCCCTCCTGGTGGAAGATTTTGACAAGCAGGAACGCTTCCCTTTGGCAAGTAGTATGGGTTACAGACGACGCACCGCAATTTCGGCTCCTATCATGATCAAGGACGAACTTATCGGAGTTATTTCCCTTATTAACAGGAAAGACGGTACATGCTTCTCAGATGAAGACAGGACCCTGCTTGCTACCATCGCCTCTGAAACAGCCATGGCCATTAACAATGCTTTGCTCCTCGAAAGGATACAGAGGGGTTATTTTTCCATGGTTCAGTCCCTCATCGTTGCCGTTGAAGCAAAGGATGTATATACCAAGGGCCATTCGGAGCGGGTTACACAGTACTCCCTGCTCATCGGCGAACAGATGGGGCTCGATATGGACCAGCTGGAGATCATACAGCAGGCGGGAGTTCTTCACGACATCGGGAAGATCACTGTTGAGTTGAGCATCCTGAACAAACCCACCTCTCTGGATAGCGATGAGTATAATAAGATAAAGGACCATCCTCTCACCGGTTTCAGGATCCTCGAGCCCATCGACTTCAGCGAGAAGATCAAAATGTGTGTACTCCAACATCATGAGCGGATCGACGGTTTGGGGTATCCCAACGGTTTCGAAAGTGAGGACATCCTGCTTGAGGCCAAGATCCTGACCGCTGCGGATGCTTTCGACGCGATGACTACAAAACGCCCATACCGTGACCCTCTGAGCGTCCTGGAGGCCTTGCGCGAGATAGACCGATGCTCGGGGACCCAGTTCGACCCGGAAGTCGTTGAGGTCTTGACCCGAGTGATCCACGCTCTGACGAGCTCGGGTGGGGTGGCGTTATTGCAGTGACCCTGGAAGGGTCACTGCATGAGTCCAAAGTCCAAAGTCCAGAGTCCAAAGAAAAATCAATTCCAGATTTCGGATTCCAAATTATACCCGGGGAGACTCGGCTTTTTTTGTGCCTGAAAGGACCAGAACGCAGGACGCAGCACTGATTTTACGCCAACGGCAAAGTGAAATGGAAGATTGTACCTTGGCCGAGAACGCTCTCCGCCCATATCTCCCCGCGGTGCGCCCGAGCAATCCTCCGGCAGATGGCAAGGCCGAGACCCGTTCCCTCTTCCTTGCCGGGCTCTCCCACCTGGGCGAACTCCTCGAAGATGCGGGGAAGATCCTCCTGGCTGATGCCGATGCCTGTATCCGCCACACTGATCTGTGTAAATGAGAGACTTTTCCCTGTTCCCCGCTTTGCGGATACGGTGATGCGGCCGCCCATCGGAGTAAACTTGATGGCGTTGCTGATGAGGTTGACCAGGACCTGGATTATCCTGTCCTCGTCAAACCTGGCCGGCAGTTCCATGCCCTTCTCCAGGATATCCAGTGTGAGTTTCTTTTTCTGAAGCAGCGGGATCATCTGGCCGGCCACCTTCTGCACAACATGGATCACAGGCAGTTCCATGGTTTCCATGGGCATGCGGCCAGCTTCTATTTTATTAAGGTCCAGCATGTCGCTGATGAGCGCTTCCATCCGGTGACAGCTGGACAGGGTTTCTCCCACTATACCTGTCTGTGCATCATTAAGCTCGCCGGCAAATCCATCCTGTAGACTATCCAGGTAACCTCCCACCACCGCAAGTGGGGTCTTTAATTCATGGGTGGCAATACCAAGAAAGTTGGATTTAAGTTTATCCAGTTCAAGGAGCTTTTCATTGGCTGTTTTCAGGCTCTCGTTCATCCGCGTCAGTTCAACATTAGCTTCATTGAGCGCCACTGTCCTTTCCCCAACCATATCCTCCAGGTGTTTCTGATACTTTTCGACCTCCCGCCTGTAACGTCCCAGGTCTTCGATCATCTTGTTGAAGTTGGCGGAAAGAGTTCCCACCTCATCATAGCCCCTGACAGGCACAGGTTGAGGAAGCTTGCCCAGCCCCAGGTCCTTGATCCCCGACGCCAGGTCTGTAAGCGGTTCAGTCAGACGGTTCACTGCGGCAATGAGGGCCAAAAGCCCGAAAATATAAACGATGAAGGCGTTGAAAGCGATAAGCCGCGTGATCTTGGCTACGATGGAAGATACATCAGTGATATCGAATCCGAGGAGGAAATAGAACTTCTCCGTCCCATGTGGCGGTACAACACTCAGGTAGACCTCCAGGACATCGTCAGAAACGTGATATCGGACCTCTTCGGATTCAAGATCGTAGAGTTCGCCCAAAGGCAACGATCGCTTGATCATTTGGTCAGGCCTGGAGCTGTTACTGGAAATAACCTTGCCGTTCCCATGAAAAACGCTCGCATAAAGGACGCTGGGATCGCTGCAGATCCGGCCAACTATCTCCGGCACTTTATACCGGGAATCAGGTGAATCCAGGGCTGAAGCCAGGTCGGTACCGACAAACCGCGCAACTGAAGAGGCTCGACGCTGTACCTCAGCCAGTATAAAATTCCTGGCCTGACTCACAATGGACAAACCGATGAGGAACACTGCGGAAAGCAGTATGATCAAAAGGCCTGCAATGGCCTTTCGCCTGATACTTGTGAATACCCACTGAACGGGATAGAGCATGGTTTACCGGAATTCACCTATAGGATCGGCTAAAGCCCGTCCCTTAGCGAAGGTGACGAACCACCTTGTCCACAACCTCAACGGCCTTGAACGGTTTGGTGATATACTCCACCGCACCCAGATCTCTGGCCCTTTGCATATCCTCCCTTGATTTGCGGGCAGTCAGCATAATTACGGGGATATTTGAAGTCGCAGGGTTCTCTTTCAGCTTTTCAAGAACTTCAAACCCGTCCATATGGGGCATCATGATGTCCAGAAGGATGAGATCGGGAGGGGTAGTGCCGGCTTTTTCCAAAGCTTCCTTACCGTTAAAGGCGATCTGTACGCTCAGGCCTTTTGATAGAAAGAGGAACTGGAGCATCTGAGTCAGAGATGCCTTGTCTTCAACGACAAGTACTGTTTTAACCTCTGCATTCATTAACGAACCTCCGAAATAAATCTCCATTAAATGGGGCGTTGGTGACCTCGTAAAAAGTTTCTTCGAGCTATTTTTCGAGGCGGCGGATGGCAGATTATTCGATACCACCCAAGGATGCACTCAGGGAGAATATCCCGGTCAATGGACTTTATCCAGTCCATCAACTTTGTGAAGTTATAGCACAAATCAATAGAAGTATGAAAGGAGTGTGCGTGCCCGTATTGCGGCGAACCGTGGAGTACGATATGGTATTAAGGTTATGGTTGAAAATACTGTCCAGAAAGCAACGCCTGTCACGAAACCATCTGCCGGAAGACAAAATTGGATCGCGAAAAGAGTCAACACCCTTCGCTTTCAGGTGCTGGGAATCGTTATCGCTAGCGTCCTTATCCCCTCCTTTCTGGGGGGCTGGTTTGCGAGCAGCCGGATCAACGATCTTCTCAGGAACCAGGTCTACAGCGAGATCGAGGCCAGGACCCAGAGGCTCTCCGAGCATTTGAGTGACTGGCTGATGATCAGATCCAGTGAGGTCCAGGCCTTTACGGTTTCGTATCTGCTCAATGAAGATCTGAAAAATCTCCAGGGAACAAAATCAAGGGAGGAAAAGGAAGAGTCCAGGAAGAATATACACAGCTACCTGACCTACCTCCTGGAAGGCAACAAGTTATTTTCGGAAATCATGATCCTCAACTCGGATGGATCGCCACTCATCGCGCAACCCCTGAAGAACTGGCAAGCGGCAGACAGGGTCCAGGAAGTCCCCGATCAAGGTCAATTTATAAGTGAGGTCATGACCAAGGATGGCAGCAGGCTGATGCTGATCCAGAAGATGGACCTGGGCAGGGGCCTGTCCCCGAATTTTTTCACAGCTCTGATGAAGATGGAGCATTTTCAGAACAAGATCGAGGACCTTGCTCCAGAGGGATCGGTTATCTATCTTCTTGATTCCGAAGGCAATATCAAGGCCGCCAACGTTGAACTGGGTGAGGGCAGCACAGCCCCGGAAGGGGCCCTTGCCCTGCTTCACGAGAACGAGGAACGCTCTATTTACAGGGGACTCCAGGGCAAAGAGGTCATCGCTACAAGCGCGATGCTGGAAGAACCACGTTGGGGCGTGGTACTCGAAACATCCAAGAAGGAAGCTCTTGAGCCCCTGGTCATCTTTCGCCGTCAGGTTATTTTGATGGCTCTCGCGCTTGCCGGCCTCTTCCTCGTTCCCGCCCTGTTACTGGCAAGGACCCTCATCCTGCCGCTGGAGGAACTCAGCAGAGTTTCAAAGCGCATCAGGTCAGGGAAACCAGGCCTGCTGGTCAAGACCAGGATCGGAGGCGAACTGGGAGAGTTCATATCGACCTTCAACAGTATGTCGGTGAGCCTGAAGGACAGTCTGGAGGAGATCACCGCAAGAAATGAAGACCTGCGCGTGATGACCATAACGGACCCTCTGACAGGCAGGTACAACAGACGGTATATCGAGGATTACCTCGGGCGGGAACTGGAACTGGCTAACCGGACCAAGGATCCTCTTACTATTCTCATGATCGACCTGGACCATTTCAAGGAGTACAACGACACTTACGGTCACGTCGCAGGCGACATAGCGCTTAAACAGCTTGGGAAGGTACTCGTTCAAACCGTCCGCAAAACTGACGTTGTAGCGCGTTACGGCGGTGAGGAGTGGATTATCTGTCTCAGCCATACCGGAAGTAAGGGCGGGGTCCAGATTGCTGAAAAACTGAGAAAATCAGTGGAAAAAAGCGTATTTCAGGTGAAAGGCCAGGAAACCTCGATCACCATCAGCATAGGTGTCGCGACGGCTCCTGAGGATGGGACCTACTACGCCCAGATCGTCGAAGCGGCTGACACAGCCATGTATCTTGCCAAGGCGAGGGGGCGAAACCAACTCCAGGTTTTCACTGGGTCTGACTCCTCATGATCCACCCTGTCTGTCCGGAAGAAGTCTTGACCTTCATCCAGTCCTTTTCCTTTTCAAGCCCGGTGGCGGACTCCCCCCGGTAGAGAGAACTGACCTTCTCTGAAGATGGCGTGGGAGATATGCGCAAGATGGCAATACTGACCCTGATCTTGATCGTGCGCGGATCGGTCTTCTTCATCCCCTCATATACCCCGGGGATCAGGTCAAACAGGTATGCAGCGCCTCC
>JALHUC010000086.1 GCA_022865845.1 bacterium
CTGCGACTGTAGATATGGGAGCTTTTGAGTACCTACCTTAGGGCGGTGGGATGTACAACCAAAACGGCTCTCAGCCCATCAACAACTGCACGTTCACGGGGAATTCGGCGGGCATCACCGGTCGCGGCGGCGGGATTTTCCTCATGTCTGGTTCCTCCGTGACCATCACAAACAGTATCCTGTGGGGTGATACTGCTGCAGCTGGACCGGAAATATTCGTAAATAGCAGCCCCCAGCCGACGGTTACTTACTCTAACATCGAAGGCGGCTATTCTGGCACAGGCAATATCAATACCGATCCTCTGTTTGTAAATGTGTCGAATCTGGCCGGGGCAGATGGTGTCTGGAGAACGGCTGACGACGGGTTGATGCTCTTATCAGACAGCCCATGCATAGACGCTGCTAATGGAGACGCGGCGCCGGATGCGGACATCCTCGGTAACGCGCGGTATGACGACCCCGCCACGTTTGATATCGGGACCGGGGATCCGACATACGTTGATATCGGCGCATACGAGTTTTAGGGAACCATTGGTGCCGGAGTATGAATTATGGAAATCAGGAACCGTTTGGGGTCTACGATAGCCTCTTGACCTTCCCCCTCTAATGCGGTCCGAGGCTACGCTATGGTCCAGGTCCGATGGAAGGCACTTCAATTGTGGTGCCAAGGTGGTGCCAGCACCCTGTAAGGTTTTTATTCATGCGGAGGTCAACAGGTTCGACTCCCGCCGCCTCCACCACTTTAAAATGAAAACGACGCCAATGAGCGTCGTTTTCATTTTAAAGTGCCGCGGCGAAGTTACGCCGGCTTGCCAAAGCGAAGCTGAAATCGAAGCTGAAAGCAAAGACTGGAGGCGTAACGAAGACGGGCATAAAAACCCGTCGAATGCCCTGAGCAAGTGAGGCATGTATGAAGTTGCCGAACGCGTCGAACGGGCACTCGAAAGTCTTTAACGCACAAAAAGGCCGCCTCAGAAAGAGGCAGGCCTTTTTGTTTGCTCGGAAAAGCTTTGGGGTCAGTTCTCGTTTTTCAATCTTTTAGACAATTGGAGTTTGGAATAGGTTGAAAAACGAGAACTGACCCCACGGTTTGCCCTTTATTCATGCGGTAGTCAGCGGGAAAAAGCTCCCCAGGTAAGTGAACTTCCAGAAGCGGAGTCATCATCCGGTTTTGAACTTAAAGTGATCTGACTCTGGCACCCGTTACTCTAATCTCTGATAGAATAGGAACAGGAAAGCGACAATCCCGTTGTCAACAAGAGGCATGAATGAGACGATGATCCTTTAAATATCTGGTGAAAGGCCATTGGAATAGCATCTGTGCCGGATCCAATTCTGAGGTTTAAAGGGAGGTTTTTCAGTGAAGAAGATCGCTGTTTTCTTATTCATTATTACCGCGATCATTATTTCGATCCTGGCCCTCGCATATTTGAAGGTCTTCCAGATCGAACCGTCTGCTGAAGGGGTATACCAGGGTTACATTGAGGGAGATTATCTCTATATCTCGTCCTCTGTGGGCGGCAAGGTTGTCAATCTTGCCGTTGAAAAGGGAGGGAGCGTCACTTCCGGCGCCCTTTTGTTCGAGCTTGACCCGGAGCCGTACGGGGATTCCTACAGGGAAGCGCAGAGCCTTTACCAGGCCGCCATGGCCCGTCACAAGGATCTGACAAAAGGACTGAGACCACAGGAATTGGTCGCCCTTGAGGCGTCGATCGAAGAGCTGAGGGTTACTTATGTATATTCAAAAAACAAGTTTGAAAGGGCGAAAAACCTGTATGAGAAAAAGGTAATAAGCAAAGATAAGTTCGAGGTCGCCCAATCTGCTTTCGAGAGAGACAGGGCACGGCTGGAAGAATTGAAAGCAAAGTTTGAGACCGCCAAGCTGGGCGCCAGGGATGACCAGGTCGAGGCAGCCAAACAGGACGTTGAGAGAGCAAAGGCGGCCCTTGACAAGGCGCAGTGGTATTTGGCTCAAACCAAAGGTATCTCACCTGGCTCTGCCCGCGTCGTGGATGTTCTCTATGGTGAGGGAGAGTTTGCTCCGGCAGGTGTACCAGTGGTTTCGCTGCTGCCGCCGGAGAGCGTCAAGGTGAGGTTTTTCGTGCCGGAGCCCATGCTTTCCTCCATAAAAACAGGCCAGAATGTTGACATTGAACGTGACGGTACCGAGCAGGTGCTTACGGGAAAAATCAGCTATATTGCCCCCTATGCCGAGTACACACCTCCCCTGATCTACAGCAAAGAGAACCGTGAAAAGCTGGTATTCATGGTAGAGGCTTCTTTCAATCACACTGCTGCAGAAGATCTGAATCCTGGCCAGCCGGTGGAGGTTAGCATATCCAAATGAGCGCAGAAGAAAAGCCTGTTATTGATGTTTATGATCTGAAAAAGAGTTTTGACGGCAAACCGGCCGTTAAAGGGATATCCCTGAAGATCCGGCGGGGGGAAATATTCGGTTTTCTTGGACCTAACGGGAGCGGCAAGACCACAACCATCCGAATGCTGTGTGGCCTGATGAAACCCGATGGGGGACATGGCAGCTGTCTCGGCTTCGATGTGCTGACTGAAATGTCGAAGATAAAGGAGAACGCCGGGTACATGACCCAGAACTTTTCCCTCTACGAGGATATGACGGTGGGCGAAAACCTGGATTTCATGGCCCGTCTTTACGGTATTTCCAGCAGAAAGGATGTTGTAGCTGAAAACCTTTCACGGCTGGGAATGACTGGAAACAAAAATCAACTGGCGGGGACTCTCTCCGGGGGTTGGAAGCAGCGCCTGGCTCTTGGAGCATGCATGATCCACAACCCGCAGCTGCTGCTCCTCGATGAGCCGACAGCCGGCGTCGACCCGAAGGCACGGTTCGATTTCTGGAACAAGATACATAAACTGTCAGCTGAAGGTGTGACAATACTCGTCTCGACCCATTATATGGACGAGGCAGAGCAGTGTCACAAACTGGGTTATATCGTTGCAGGCGAACTGCTCACGGAAGGGAGCCCGGAAGAGGTGATCAAAAAATCCGGTCTTGTTACCTGGAGGGTGGCCGGCCCCGATATCTGGTTGCTCTCCGAAAAAATTTCCGAGCTGCCGGCAGTGGCACAGGTGACGGTTTTCGGAACGGAGCTGCATGTAAGCGGATATGACAAGGAGGCCTTGTATAGGGACTTGAAACCGTTCATGGACGGGAAGTGGGCTTTCGAAGTCTCCAAACCTGGCGTCGATGATGTCTTTGTAAGCCTTATGGAAAAAAGAGGTGATGAGGGGCAATGAAGGGTCCTTATTTTTCACCAGCAAGGTTCTGGGCGATTATCGTCAAGGAGTTTATCCAGATGAGGCGGGACAGGCTCACCTTCGGTATGATGATCGGTATCCCCCTGATGCAGATCATCGTCTTCGGTTATGCCATCAACTTCGACCCAAAAAATCTTCCTGTAACGGTTGTCTCCGCCGATAACAGCGTTTTCTCCCGTGACCTTGTTTATGCCATGGAAAACAGCGGTTATTTTCGAATAACAGGGACAGCGGCAAGTGAAAAGGAAGCCGCAAGACTCCTCGACCTGGGTGATGTCCAGTTCATATTGAATATACCGGAAAACTTCGGCCGCAAGCTGCTTAAAGGTGAACGCCCGACAATACTGCTGGAAGCAGACGCAACCGATCCGGTTGCCACAGGCAGCGCTATCGCCGCCATGAGCGTTATCGCGCAGGAGTTGTTCGACCGGGATTTAAAAGGGCCGCTCAGCCACTTACAAGCCGGGCAACCACCCTTTAAACTGGTCATCCATAAAAAGTATAACCCCGAAGGGGTGACGCAATATAACATCATCCCGGGCCTGATGGGCATCGTGCTTACCCTGACGATGGTGATCATCACCGGCGTGGCCATCACTCGTGAGCGTGAACGGGGAACCATGGAGAACCTCCTTTCCACACCGGTGCGTCCCATAGAGGTCATAACGGGCAAGATCATTCCATACATCATTATCGGGTACCTCCAGGTAACGCTTATTCTCCTCGCGGCACATTACTTCTTTCACATCCCCATGGTAGGCAGCGTTCCTCTGTTGTTACTGGTTTCGCTGTTTTTTATCGTGGCCAACCTTTCCATGGGCATCACATTTTCCACCATCGCTAAAAACCAGATGCAGGCGATGCAGATGGCCTTTTTCTTCTTTCTTCCCTCGCTGATGTTGTCCGGTTTTATGTTCCCTTTTCGCGGAATGCCGGAATGGGCCCAGTGGATAGGCTCCGCATTGCCGCTTACCTACTATTTGCGGATCGTTCGCGGTATTCTCCTTAAAGGAAACGGTTTCTCGGAGGTACTCGTCCACCTTTGGCCTATTGCGCTTTTTATGTCGATCGCACTTACCGTGGCGGTAGGCAGATACCGGGAGACACTGGATTGAGGCCTGCTCCATTTTATTTTGACCGTTTCCCAACTGCCGAGGCCCCCAGGTTCTTCACTACAGTTATCTGACATGTTCACGATTACAGGTGAATAGTCCTGAGCGAATAATGAAGTGGGGTCCTGCTTTCGGCTGTTCTTTAACATTAAACTTGACAGGGTCGCAAAAAGTCCATTATTGGCTTTTTGCTCCTCGGAAAGTGAAAAGTGTCATTTTCACTTTCCTTACAAATCAATGACTTATACCCACAGCCATTGATTCGGGCGCCCATATGGGGCGCATTGATGGACTTTTTGCGAGTCCATCAAACTTCATCCACAAATAACTAATCCACAGGTTCGATTCCCGCCGCGAGCCAGCCAAAAAAACCACCCGAAAGGGTGGTTTTTTATATGCTAGTGGCAAGCCATATCTCAGTAAGTTGCGCCGCGAGCAGCGATCTGAATCCTCAATTGTCAATTCTCAATCTGCTTCCAAGCCCATATCGCCTTCTCAGATCCGGCCACGCCACCAGGTAGATAACACCGAACAATAGGAAAATATCCCTGATAAGCGCTGATCTCAGAGAAGGCGGCGCTTCCTCCGGCTCCGAACAGGTCTCCTCTACAGAACCTTCCTGCACCGGTTCTAACAGGACGACAGGTTCTTCGAAAAGGCTACTCTCCTGC
>JALHUC010000087.1 GCA_022865845.1 bacterium
AGAACTGACCTTCTCTGAAGATGGCGTGGGAGATATGCGCAAGATGGCAATACTGACCCTGATCTTGATCGTGCGCGGATCGGTCTTCTTCATCCCCTCATATACCCCGGGGATCAGGTCAAACAGGTATGCAGCGCCTCCTGGGTTCCCGCTGTCAAGGGCACCCTTCCCTCTGGCCATATAGGATCTGGCCAGGTCGAGTTCCCCCAGGGCCTCCTCGTTGAAAGCCTCATTTTCCATCCTGTCCAGGATCACCCTGGCCTCTGCGAACATGGCTGAAGCTTCGGCCTGAGAAGCCATATCCTGGATTCTGGCCCTTATACGTACGACTTCCCGGATGGCATCCTCGCGGGCAGCCTGGGCGATCTCAAGACGTCTTGTCAGGGATTCCCGCGCAACCTTCTCCTCATTTAATTTTGCGTTCAGACTGCTGATCTGCCTTTGGAGTTCCTGTTTACCAGGTTTTAACTGAGTGGCCTTTGAGGATCCATCCACATCAGTTTTTTTGAAGATACCATTGGGTGTGGAACAACCGCTGGTGAAGAGAAGTGTGATGCAAACAAGGACAAAGCCAGACTTGATAACCTCGCCCAAGGATGTACGCTGCGCATGCATCCTGTGTGATGGACTTTTTCCGAGCCCATCCCACTTGGCCAGCATCTGTTTATATTCATTCAACACAAACCCGATTCCAGTTGCTTTCATTCCTCGATCCTTTTTAGGAGCATGCGCACCGCCTCACGCAGTGAATCCGCATCCCTGCTGCGTAACACGATTTTCACCCGGTGGTCGGTCGCTTCCATTTGGGGGTAGGAACCAACCTTAACCGCAGGGTACATCTCCTGAACGGCCTCAAGATGGTGAGCGATCTCAGACTCCCTCAACATGGTACGAACAACCTCTGTTTGAAATGCTATTCCGCTGAGTTTTGTTTCCAGCACTCCGATCATGGATTTAACAAGGCTGGGGATACCCGGAAGAACCAGGAAGTTTGCAACAATGAAACCGGGAGCCGCTGTGAGCTCATTGGTGACGAGTTCGGCACCCTCCGGCACCAGGGCGAGTTCCCTGACTCTGGGCGAAAGAGGTAAGCCAATGCGGTTTTCCAGTGCCTTTATCGCCTCGGGGGCTTCAACGAGAGCTCTTCCCACAATCCTGCTCACGACCTGCTTAGTCAGATCGTCGTGAGTAGCACCGATCCCGCCGGTGGTCACCACCCAATCAAACCGCTCCTTCATCCAGGTGAGGTGCTCGAACATAAATTCAGGATCATCCGGCAGAACACAGACGTAGGGAAGGTCAGCTCCCAGGCGGAACACCTCCCGGCTGACGATGCTGATATTCAGGTCCTTCACCTCGCCGAGAAGAACCTCATCACCTATGACGGCAAGGGCAACAGAGGATATTTTTGTGTTATTCGATTCCATATTCCATCCGCCTTCGTTTACACCATTCGACCAGCTATGGCGTAAAAAGAATTTCAAATTTCAAAGGAATCCAAGATCCGAGTTCCAAGATCTAAAATCCAAGGGTTCCAACCGCAGGGTACAAGCTACCTGACCTTCAAGGCAAGATACAATATCCTGGCTCCTGGGTACCGGGTATTTATGTTATTTATATCATTTATCACACTTCTAAAAAATATGCCATCCCCTCTCTGCAGTCGTTCGTTCCCTTATCCGTTCCCCTTACCCATGACCCTTTACCCATTACCCTTTTTACCCCTTTCCGGTTTGACACGCCCCATGAATTGGGCTAACTTGGCGGGACTTTGAGAGGGTCGCAAAAAGTCCATTCGTGGCTTTTTGCTCCACGGAAAGTGAAAAACGTGGTTTTCACTTTCCTCACGAATCAATGACTCACATCGCCGTGCATTGATTCGGGCGCCCCACACGGGGCGCGGTGAAAGGGTCGCAAAAAGTCAATTCGTGGCTTTTTGCTCCACGGAAAGCGAAAAGTGTCATTTTCGCTTTCCTTACAAATCAATGGCTTAAATTGCCGGCCATTGATTTGGGCGCCCCACTCGAGGCGCGTTGATGACTTTTGGCGAAGTCAATCAACTTTGGCCAGTTTAATATAGGGTCCAGCCCATTGCCCCCACAGAAACCCCATCCATGAAAGAAACTCTATACTCCGACGCAGGCGTCGATATTTCAGCTGCCAACGAAGCCAAAAAGCGGATCACATCCGCCGTAAAGGCTACCCACGGCCCGCAAGTTCTGGGAGGGATCGGTGGTTTTGGCGGCCTCTTTTCCACAGAGGGTTTCCCCCCGGATCCAGTCCTTGTTTCCAGTATCGACGGGGTGGGCACAAAACTCAAGATTGCGTTTCTCCTCGATAAACACGAGACTGTCGGAGAAGATATCGTCAACCACTGTGTTAACGACATTCTTGTACAGGGGGCCCGCCCTCTGTTCTTCATGGACTATCTCGCCACAGGAAAGCTTGACCCCGAAACTATCGAAAAGGTGGTGGGGGGGATCGCCCGCGCCTGTGTATATAACGAATGCGCACTTCTTGGCGGCGAGACGGCCGAAATGCCCGGATTCTACAGTGAAGGAGAATACGACCTGGCCGGCACCATTGTAGGTGTCGTCAGTCGTGAGTCCATTCTTACCGGGGAGGCCATCGAGAGTGGCGATACAGTCCTTGGCCTGGCGTCATCGGGACTTCACACCAACGGTTATTCCCTGGCAAGGAAGGTCCTTCTCGAAATGGCACAGCTCCCCCTCGAGAAATCCAATTCCGACCTTGGACGACCGCTGGGAGAAGAACTTCTCCAGCCTCATCGCTCATACTCACCTTCCATCCTGCCCTTGACCAACAATAACCTGATCCGGGGGATGGTTCACATTACCGGAGGCGGATTCGGCGGCAACATACCGAGGGTGGTCCCGAACCGTTATAAGACGGTGATAGATAAGGGATCCTGGGAGGTCCTACCCATTTTCGATCTCATCGCCCGTCTCGGCAACGTTCCAGAGGATGAGATGTATTTGACCTTCAACATGGGCATTGGGCTTATCGTCATCGTAGCCGATGCAAACGCAAAAAAAGCAGAAGAGGAACTCAGGGCAGCCGGTGAGACCGTTTATCGAATCGGACGCATCGAAAAAAGGGAACCTGATGAGGAACCTGTCCTTTTCACAAAAGGTTGATGACTTTGCAAAAAGTCACCGACGCGCCCCGAGTGGGGCGCCCAAATCAATGACCGGCAATGTAAGTCATTGATTTGTGAGGAAAGCGGAAATGACACTTTGCGCTTTCCGTAGAGCAAAAAAACACTAATGATTTTTTTTGCGACCCTGTCACCGCGCCCCGTGGGGGGGCGCCCGAATCAATGCCGGGCAATATCAGGCCATTGATTTGTGAGGAAAGCGGAAATGACACTTTTCGCTTTCCGATGAGCAAAAAGCCACTCATGGACTTTTTGCCACCCTATTTGAGGATACCTGTATGAAAAAGATCGCTGTTCTTGTCTCCGGCGGCGGAAGTAATCTCCAGTCCATCATCGACTCGGTGGAGTCAGGATACCTTAACATCCAGATCGCAGTGGTCTTGAGCAACAAGGAAGACTCATACGGGCTGACCAGGGCTAAAAACCACGGGATCCCGACCCAGGTCGTCAGTCACGGGGATTTCAATAGCAGAGAAGAGTTTGAGAACAGGCTTATCCAGGTCCTTGACGGATACGATGTGGAGCTGGTGGTCCTGGCCGGGTTCATGCGTGTCCTTACACCACTTTTTGTAAACCACTACCATCACAGGATCATAAATATCCACCCTGCTATCCTGCCGGCATTTCCCGGTACCCACGGGCAGAAGCAAGCCCTGGATTACGGCGTGCGTTTCTCCGGCTGCACAACCCACTTTGTTGATGAAGGTACCGATACCGGGCCTATCATCATTCAGGCAATAGTGCCGGTTCTATCTGATGACACCGAGGAGTCTCTCGGGTTACGTATACTGAGAGAGGAGCACCGCATTTTTCCCGAATCCCTTAAGCTGTGGTCGGAGGGGAGGATCCTCATTGAAGGGCGCAAAGTGAAGATTTTGCAGAAGATATCAACGGAGGCGTAAGCCAGACACATGCCAGCACCCTATCACCTCACCATTATCGGCACCAGGTTTCCCCAGCTTGCCTTGGGTACCCTCCTCGCCAAACGCGGCCGGAGGGTGCTTATCGTTGACACCCTTGGCACTGAATCAGCCTCTGAAAATTCCGGGATAGAAGGATATCGGTTCAGGAAACGGCCTATTCCCATGTGTGGACTCGACACCGGCGGTTTTCTGAGAATGTTCCTGAACGAGATCGGTATAGGGCGTGTTCTCGTCAACGAAACCTATCCCCTGAACGAGGTCAGTTATCAGGTTGTTCTTCCCCGCCATCGGCTGAACATTTACCCGGAAAGAGATCGCCTTTTAGCTGAGATCTCTCGGGAATTCCCCGAAAACCTGGACACCATAAGAGAGTTATATGAAGAATGGGATACCATTGCCTCGAACTGGTATGGCGGGCAGGACAACCTTGAAGACCTGGAGAAAGGCTGGCTGCAGACTGCTGGCATTACCCAGAAGCTGAAGGGGTTTTTCCACGCCAGGAAAATGGGCGACAAGATCAGGTCCTTTGACACCTCGAGCCCGGAATACGCTTTTTTCTCCCTCCAGCACCAGTTTCTGGGAGCCTTCTCTCCTACGGCAGACATCCCTCCCCTCCCGGGCGCTCTCATCCACAGCGTTGGCAGAAGAGGAACCTATCAGGAGACCACCGGGACCGGAGGGTTGACGACTCTCATGCTCCAGAGGTTTCAGGAATACGGCGGGGAGCTGGAGAACGACACCCAGGTCTCATCCATCGACATTAATTCCAGAGAAGGGCTATCACTGGAGCTGTCCAATGGCCAGAGAGTTCACACAAGGACCATTTCCACCACCGCCGGGATAGCAGCGACCATCGACGGGCTTCTTCAGAAAATCCCGACCATGCCCCTCAAGGGACCATCGCCGATCCACCCGGTGCGGTTTTACCTGGGCATCGAGGACAGGATCGTTCCGGAGGCCATGGAGGACAACCTGTTTCTCATGAGAGAGGACGGCGGCGGGCCGTTGAAAATAAAGAGCTGCTACCTGGCTCTCAGCCCGGCAGGATCGGACATGGCTCCGGAAGGGAAAAGATCGATCACCGTCACTTCCCTCCTTTCACAAGAGGAACTCAAGAACATAGGACCTGACGACATAACCGCTATACGGGAGGATCTGCTGCAGGCTCTCGAGGCTGTCATACCATTTCTGAGCGAGGGACTGACCGCTTTCTCCAGCGACCTGGACCCGGATGACGAGTACAGGATATCCAGGGCCCTGCCCACCGGAGTCGCTGCCTGGAGTCCAGGGATCATCGGGCGTATGGCCATCACTACCAGATTCAGGGGTAGAGCATCCATCATAAGTCCCACACCATGGGAACTTGGCATCGAGGGCGAGGCTCTTGCCGCCCTGGCCGCGGCCGGAACCCTTAAAAAGGCTCTTGGTGTAGATATTTGAAACCTCGTAAAAAAGCTCTTCGAGCTTTCTGAAGGGCAGTCACACACATGGATGGGACTGTTTTAAGGACTATTTGCAACTCAATCAATACTGAGGTTTGGCGTCATGGGAAATAAACTCCTGAGGCTGCCTGCAGTCGCGGGCCGCTTCTACTCTGGCACCCCACAAGATCTAAAGAGTGAAGTTACCGGGTACCTTTCAGGCGGTACGGATCCAGAAAAGGCCATTGGCGCGATCATGCCCCATGCGGGATACGTCTACTCCGGCGCTGTTGCCGGGGAAACAGCTGCAGCAATCCGGATCCCCCGTGAAGTGATCGTCCTGGGTCCCAACCACACAGGCCTGGGAGCCGCCGTCTCAGTTTACCCGGGAGGGCACTGGCGCATGCCCTTCGGTGATGTTCCGGTTAACGAATCCCTGGCACGTCAGATACTCAATGAAAGCGAACTCCCGGTCCCTGACGAAATGGCCCACGTAAAAGAACATTCCCTGGAGGTCATCCTGCCGTTTCTTTATTATGCCGGCGGGGAGAACCTTTCCTTCGTGCCCATCACCTTGTCCACGATCAGCAGGGACGAGTGTCGAGCCCTGGGCGAGGCTCTATCCAGGGTCATCGCCAGCCGGGATGAGGAGATCCTCCTCGTTTCCAGCTCTGACATGACACACTATGAAAGCCACGATTCGGCAAAGGCCAAGGATTCGGATGCCATATCCAGGATCCTGGATATGGACCCGGACGGGCTGATGGAAGTTGTGAGCCGCCGCCGCATCACCATGTGCGGTATCATACCTACGGTAGTCATGCTTTACGCTGCCATCGCCCTGGGCGCCACGCAGGCTCGGCTTATCCGTTACGCCACATCAGGAGAGGTTAGCGGGGATTATGATCAAGTCGTGGGGTATGCCGGAATAATCGTGCAGTAAAATACGATTATTCCGGAGTTCCACGTTCCAGGTTCCAAGTTCCAGATAGCGGACTCAGAAGCTGGAATCCAGAACCCAGAATAAAAACCGACCACGCGTGTTCTTGACCTGTCACTTCAAACCTGTTAACCAATTGCATCCCGAGTGTTTATAAGAATTCTACTGAATTCTGAATTCTGGATTCTGAATTCCAAAGGAAGGTACTAATCCCATGCCCACCCCTATTCGCGTTCGCTTCGCTCCCTCCCCCACCGGCTATCTGCATATCGGCGGTGTCCGGACAGCTCTTTACAACTGGATCTTCGCACGCCAGCAGGGGGGCCAGATGATCCTCAGGGTTGAGGATACAGACCTCGAACGTTCCACCGACGAAGCCATCGGGTGGATCCTGAACGGCCTTACCTGGCTTGGTTTGGACTGGGACGAGGGGCCTTTCAGGCAAACAGATCGTTTTGATCTTTACAACGAACACATCGACCGACTGATGGTGGAAGGTAAAGCCTACAGATGCTATTGCACAGCCGGAGAGCTGGAGGTCAGCCGCAAAGAGGCCATGCTCAAGGGAACAGCAGCAAAATACAACGGCAAGTGCAGAGACCTTAAGGAAGGTGAAAGAAGTGGGGAGCACACTGTACGCTTCAAGGCCCCCCA
>JALHUC010000088.1 GCA_022865845.1 bacterium
AGGGGAAACCTAAAACACAGTGTCTGGTCTCTAGCTTCTAGTGTCTGGAAAAATCAAAAAACGCCACCCTGTGTAACAGCTTACAGCCGGTTGCGCTGCGGTAAGTTGATTATTCCCGCTTTTAGAGGAACTGCGCCTTCCATTCTACATTCTACATTCTACGTTCTGCGTTCTCTACTTGTTCCGCCCTCCGCCCTCCGCCCTGCCTTTCCTCCTGGTTCCTGAGTATTCAGTCACTAGCCACTTGATTTACTTCGTCTATCTTCATATTCTATTAAGTTGTGGGCGTTTTCATTTGTGAACAACGTTTATCAGGGAGAATAAGCTCTTAAGCCATGCTGTATTTCATGACCTTCGGGTTTTTTATAGGATACCTTGTCTTCCTCGGGACGCTGGTGTGGTTTTTCATCACCCGCTTCCTGGCCCCGCGCATGGAGGCCAGCCGGGGGGAGGCCATCGTCATCTTCTATTGCGCTATTGTGGTGTCCCTCATTTTTCTCATACTCGTGAACTACTACACAGGATTTCTCGCAGAGATCTACCATTTCTTCGATGACACTTTTTTTGACGGAGCCTATACAAGGAGACCGCGGCTATGACCCGGGAAGAGTTGAAAGAAATGCTTTTTGGCGCCGGTGCGGGGTGTGATCCCGGGCCTGAGTGGGGGATCGTACTGGGAAGCGGTTTCGATGTCTGGCTAAATCATCTGTCACCAGGGAAAAAGGTGCCCTTCGGGGATGTTGACGGTGTGCCCCCGGCAACAGTTCCGGGACACGGCGGTTACTTTACGGCGGGCCGGGTGGGTGGAAAACCTGTTGTGATAGCTGTTGGGCGCCTGCATCTCTACGAGGGGTTTTCGGCGACACAGACAGTGGAACCGGTGCGAATTATGGCGTCAATGGGAGTCACCGGCATTGTGCTGACGACCGCCGTGGGGTCTGTGTATCAGGACCTTGCACCCGGTGACGGGGTTGTGATCAAGGACCAGATCAACTTCACAGGAGAGGACCCACACAGGGGAACTGGACGGTTCCCGGATGTATCCGGCCTGTATGATCGCCCATATTTAAGGTTTCTGAGGGAACGGGGTTTCAAGCAGGGGGTTCTGGCCGGTGTGAAGGGCCCTTCCTATGAGACTCCCGCCGAGGTGAGGGTTCTGGAAACCATGGGAGCAGATATCGTATGCATGTCGACCGTATTGGAGGCCCTTGCCCTGGCTGGCACTAAAGTGCGGTGTGTAGGTGTAGCAGTGGTGGCCAACCGGGCAGGAAGTCAGGGAGTGACTCACGAAGAGGTGCTTAAGGTCGTTGGGCGATCGGTGGAAAAGTTCTGGCCGCCCCTAGAAGCCCTTATCGGTTCCGGATCTGGTTAAGGGTTCTGCCAACAGGCCCGATGAACCACGCGGAAAGGAAAATCTTGAGAATGTCCCCGGGGAGAAAAGGAACCATCCCCATCATAAGAAGGGCCTGGATGCTGACTTTCTTCCCCTGAACCAGGAACAGGTTAAGTCCCAGCCAGGGAACCCCCACCAGGTAAACGATCCCGGTTCCAACGGTTACGGCAAGCAGTTTTCGGCCCATGCTCCGGCTTTGGACCCCCTCCGGCGATTTGAGGATCAATCCTACGGCCATGGCGCTTACAGGAAAGGAAAGCAGGAACCCGAAAGTGGGAGATAAAATATACTGCGGTCCTCCTCCGCCAGTGAAAAGCGGCAGCCCAATGAGCCCGAGTATGATGTAAGAACACATTGCGACAGCCCCGACCCAGGGTCCCAGTAAGGCCCCTGTAAGGAGAACAAAGAGGGTCTGAAGGCTTATGGGTACCGGACCCACAGGTATCCTCAGGTACGCCCCGGCCGTGGTCAGGGCAACAGTTAAGGAAATAAG
>JALHUC010000089.1 GCA_022865845.1 bacterium
AGAAGATCGGGAGCAGGTTGTCGATATACTGGGGCAGTATGGGAGTGGGGACTCCCATCGGGAGGCGGATCGGGTCCGAATGGCCATCCTCAAACTTGCGGGCAAGAGCCCGGAGCAGGTCCGCTACTTTACCCTGCAGGCCTGCAGGGACTATCGGGATGTCCTCGCCGGGGCTGAATACCCCAAGCAGATGGCTCACTATCCCTGGAGGGAAAAAGATCCTGAGCGCCTTGCCCAGATAACGGCAGAGGATCTTGAACAGTACCAGAGTTGGTATCTTGGAATTCTGTGGGGTACTTCCGTGATTGGTGACTCGTGATTCGTGATTGGTTTTCAATAGGTTAAAGATTTCCTTCTGCGTTCTGCACTCTACGTTCTGCATTCTGCTTTCAAACTTCCTCCCCAAGCATCTGTATCTTATTGATAATCTGCCTTCCTTCATTTGCGAGGTGATCCTGAAGCTGTGGGTTAAGCAGAAACCGGATGAAGGTGCGGCTTCTCCGCCAGGTGCTGCCGGCACGATCCCGGTAACGTACAGCGGCATAACCGGAAATGGGCAGCCCGATCACGTAAGCGGTTGCTAACCAGGGGGAGAGGTACAACCAGGCCAGGGTTATCTGGATCATATAGAAAAGAGGAAATAGGATGACGGCCGGAAAAACGGTGTTAGAGGCCCACTGGTCCTTTTCGACGGTCAATTTTCTGGCCACGCCCCGGACCATGAGAGCCGGAATGAAATGGTTCACAACTCCCCAGACAGCAACGGGAAGCCCCACCAGGAGCACAGTGGTTTCCTGAATAAGGAAAAAAACGGCGCGCCAGGCTGTCATGAGAATATAAACCTCCGCAGGGGCTATCCCAAGACGGCGCAGTTCCCGACGATACTGTATGATACGGGAGCGCAGCTCATCAATCTGGGCTGCTTTTTTTTCTTTGAGGTTTTCGTAACCGTCCCGGATCAGGCGTACCATACTGACGTGGCCCGAGACATTTTCCTCTTTCTGACCAATGGGGACGGGAGGAAGCCCTCCAGTAGCAATTAGTTCCGCAGCCCAATCCATAAGAACGGAATCCCTGCGCCGATCGAAGTTTAGGGTAAGATCTCTTACGTGCCTTTCGATCTCCTCAGTGAGTTCGGTGGGACCGCCCTGAGGATAGTCAATAACCCATTGGCTCACATCGATGGGTTCGCCGAACCGTATCCAGACATCTGATCGGAACTGATCCTTTTGGAGAAAGTTAAGCCCCACCGGTATGATCTTAAGAGCATCAGATGAAACCCTGGTTTGTGTGAATTCCAGTGCGATGCGGGCTGCACCCCAACGAAAAGGTCTCAGAGAAGGGTCCGAATGGCTCTGACCTTCCGGGAAAAGGCATATAGCGGCCCCCTGGAGGAGCCTGTTTTGGCACTCTTCGAGAGCGTTTACGTTTCGAGATCTGTCAGCTCCCAACCCGGTATCCTGTTTCCGGTGGAGCAGGATCACCTTCGATACACGAATAAAGAATCTCAATAGGGCGTTATTCGCAAGTGTGCTCTTGGCAGTCAACGACACTGGCCGCTTCAGCTGCATGAGGATGACAAGGGCATCCACCAGGGCGTTAGGATGGTTGGGCAACAGAAGGACCGGCCCTGTATCAGGTACCTTCTCAATACCCTCAACTTCGATGCGCCGGAAAAACACCCCAACCGCTGTGCCCAGCAAAAAACGCAGCAATCTGTAAGTCAAGTTTCACTCCCCTGGGATGAGATAGTTTTTGACCTTCTTCTGCGTTCTACATTCTGCGTTCTGCATTCTTTTCCAAGGTTTTCGCCATTTCCCTCCCTTTATTTTCGTCCACGAAGAAAAGGAATACTCCCCCCAGCAGCAAAAGGACGGTTATAGAGAAGATCCCCTTACGTGGGTTACCGGTTGCAAGGGCCATCCATCCCATGAGGAAAGGTCCCAGAACCGCGGCGAATTTACCCACCATATTGTAAAATCCAAAAAATTCTGCTGACTGTCCCTCAGGGATGATCCTGGTATAAAAGGACCGGCTCAGGGACTGGATCCCACCCTGTACCAGGCCGATGGCTACAGCCATCCCGAAAAACTCCGCCTCACTGTCAAGGTAGTAAGCCCATACGGTCATGAGAATATAGACGGCGATCCCTATGTATATTCCTGTCTTGGCCCCCAGTTTCTGCCCAATTTTTCCGAAGACAATGGCGGCCGGGAACCCGACGAACTGGACCACCAGAAGGGCCAGGATGAGACGGTTCGAATCTAGACCTATGGACATGCCGTAATCGACAGCCATGCGGATAACCGTGTGAACTCCATCGATGTAGAGCCAGTAGCCCAGGAGAAACAGGGAAACGACCTTCAGATGTCTGATACGGCGGAAGGTGTCGACGAGTTGACCGATCCCCCCTTTGACGGTGTGAGCCCAGGATTCAACTTGTCTGGGTTTCGTCTCTTTCACGAAAAAAAGCAGCGGAACCGTAAATACGGCCCACCAAAGACCCACTGTGAGGAAAGATACCCG
>JALHUC010000090.1 GCA_022865845.1 bacterium
GAAGGCCGACCTGCCTGGGCTCGATCCCGAGGTCCTGGATGATCCTTGGGAAGGCGGGGGTGATGCTGGCCACCCCGAGAACCCCCATGAGGGTGACGGTGAAGATGATCCTCAAATTCGGATCACGGTAGACTTTGATCGTACCGTTTTCCCGTGAACTGTTCATATCGTTAACTACGATTCCCATTCGGTAATGTCAAAGAATATCCTGACTTGTCCAGGATCACCAGGATCTGCTCCACTTCACGCAGCAAATTTATTGGCTGGTCCAGTTTATATGCCCTCATTGAGCTCACCCCGTTTTGAGCAGTTTCTTCAAATACTTGATCCTGGATTTTATCGGGCAGAGGTCTTCTTCCATTTTTCGTCGCTCTTCGATCAGTCCGGCCAGCTCACGCACAAGGCGTTCCGGGACATGTTTGTAGACGTTCCTGGCTCCATCCCGGAGCTTGAGGTAATGATATGCGCGATACTTCTTTCCGGAGGGTATCTTTCGCTTATGAAGGGACCCCTTGGGCAGTTCTGATATGGCTAGCCTGACAAATCAGGTTGGAAATACCACAATCCATCCCTTGACCCCATTTAAGAGACTCGCGAATCGGTGGTCAGTTTGGGTCGGAATCAGTGGTCAGGTTTCCCCGGAATACGTATTCAGAAAGAGGATCTTGAAAAATTCCCTGACTCCAGAAGTTTTTTCATCGTCTCGGGCGACACGAGAGAGATGTCGCGGAGATGTTCCAGGAACGGGCGCACGTCCTCCTGCGCCTGCTTCCAGTCCAGCGATGCGAGCCGGAGCTGAAGTTGCTCCACCCAATTGGCCGGTGTAAGGACCGGCCCTTTCCAGCCGGTCTGCGCCAGGGCGGCATTGAGCAGGGTCAGGTTGGGAGCCGGCCACGTGCGGTCCGAAAGGTACCAGGCGAGGTCAAAAAGGTCGCGGCCCTTGGTCCAGGGCCGGGTCAGGATTGCGTGCAGTTTTCCTGCCAGCAGGGAGGACCTGTCGTGGTGGCAGAGGTTCAGGATCACGTGCCGCCGGACGATGGAGGTTTCGATGACCGCACCTTCGGGAGGGTTGGTGTCCAGCTCGACCCTGATGGAGAGGTTCTGGGATTGCCGCGGCGAAAAACCGAGTTCATGGGGAAGGCCCGGGAACCTGATCCAGGCTGAGGAAACCACCTTTTCTTCACTGACCTTGACCTCGATACGGTAGCCTTCCAGTGTCAGCGCCCGCTTCACTTCCGCCAACGCAGCCCTGAACCCGGAGTGCTCCCCAGGAACGATGAGGGAAAAATCGAGGTCCTCCGAAAAGCGCGGAATGTCGAACAGAAAACGCAGCGCTGTACCACCCAGGAAGGCCCACCGCAGGAACACTCCGGCATCCTGAAGGGATTCCAGGGCCCTGGCCTGCAGGTATTCCCGCGCCAGGAGGGCGCGAGCGAGGCTGCCGTCTGCTTTGGATGTGAGCTGCCTCAGGTGCTCGATCAAAGGGAACTCTCTCCTTCTACCGGAAGCAGAGGACCGATGAGACGGGCGGTTCGGATCAACTTGGGCTTCCCGCTTTTTAGCGCCAGTTCCTGGAGAACGGATAATTCGAAGGCTTCCGTGTTCTGGAGCCGGAGTTCACGGATAAAATCGGGTGAATCTGCGCCCGGCGTCAGGTAGACGAGATCGAGCAGGGCCTTTTCCGGCGAGGCCGTGAAGGCGAACTGTTGTGGAGCGACTTCCAACCGGGAATAACCGAACAGCATGGCTTTCCCGATGTGGTTGAACTGGTAGGAACCCAGATCGTTCTTCACTGTTTCCCGACGGCCAGGGCTGACGCTCGTTACGGCAGGAACGTGTTCCGGGATGATGCCGAAAAAAGCCATGGCGGCCTGCAGGCTGACGTATGACCCGCGCTGCAATCGGTTCGCGACCACAAACGGGTGCGGTTCGACCTTACGCCAGGCTGGCGTCAAGGCGTAGACACCGCGTCGGAGCTGCATCAACCGTCCTGCTTTGACCCAGCGCGTCAACTGCAGGTGTACCTGGCTGGCGGAGCCGTGCCCTGCCAGCAGAAGGGCCGAGGAGAATACAGGCTCATTCCCCACGAGAGTCAGCAACCTTTCCCAATTCATGCAGGTAAATTATCAAAAATGACAACTTAGCGCAACGAAATTACGTAAACCGTGGGGTCAGACACCTCACATTCTAAGATCTCCCCCCTGTGAAACCCTGAGGCGCGGCCTGCAAGTGGCCGTGCTGTGGTAAATTAGCTTTTGAATGAAGATACTTACTTTGCATTTCCACCTATCCATGAACTAGTCTAGGGTCTTTGGGGACAGGCCGTGTATTGTCACATTTCTGACTGACAAGATAGGGTATGCCACAATTCCTGACCCCGCCGACATTCCGTCACACGGGTCATCCAAGACTCAAAGGAAGGGGAAAACAGTATCCGGGATCTGGAATCTGGAGTCTTGAATCCAGAGGCCACGGGTTTAGAATAAACGGGCTTTACATGGGAACGATCCATCTTTAACCTGTGAAGGTGAGCAATATGGATTTCAAAGCCCTTCAAAAGGCCTATGTGAACGGTGATCTTGTTGGGTAACCCCAGGAGGTGTCTGGACCAGGATAATGGAAAGGAGTGGTTAAAGATGAAAAAGGC
>JALHUC010000091.1 GCA_022865845.1 bacterium
GTGCGGTCTTTTTCCAATTGCTTTGGCGGGTGTCGATTCTTATCCTGACCGGCAGTGAGCTGATATTGAGGTAATACTTATGTTTTGGAACAACATCCTTGGGTTAATGTCAAACGATCTGGCTATCGATCTCGGTACCGCCAACACTCTCATCTTCGTCAAGGGAAAAGGTATTGTCACTGACGAGCCTTCTGTTGTTGCTGTCCAGAAGGACAGCAGAGGGAATTCCCACGTCCTGGCAGTAGGCCGTGAGGCCAAACAGATGCTTGGTCGAACGCCAGGCAGCATCGTTGCCATAAGGCCCATGAAAGACGGTGTCATTGCCGATTTCGAGGTGGCAGAGGCGATGCTCAGGTACTTTATTCAGAAAGTGCACAACAGAAGCCGTCTCATCAGGCCCAGGATAATCATAGGTGTGCCCTCAGGCATTACCCAGGTTGAAAAAAGGGCCATCAGGGAATCTGCCACGGAGGCGGGAGCCAGAGAGGTCTACCTTATCGAGGAACCGATGGCGGCGGCTATCGGAGCGGGCCTTCCCATCTCTGAGGCAACTGGAAACATGATCGTTGATATCGGTGGCGGGACGACGGAGGTCGCGGTAATCTCTCTTCACGATATCGTTCTATCTATCTCGGTAAAGGTTGGTGGTGACAAGATGGACGAGTCCATCGTCAACTACATCAAGAAAAAGTACAGTCTCCTGATCGGAGAAAGGACGGCGGAACAGGTTAAGATAACTATAGGTTCCGCTTTTCCTGCGAAGGATGTCGAGACCATGGAGGTCAAGGGCCGTGACCTCATCGGCGGGGTTCCGAAAACCCTCGAGATCAGCAACAAGGAGATCTTTGAAGCTCTGGAGGAACCGGTGTCCCAGATCGTTGAGGCGATCAGAAACGCACTTGAGCGAACACCTCCGGAACTCGCGGCAGATATCGTGGACAAAGGGATCGTCCTGGCGGGCGGCGGTTCCCTGCTTAAAGGGCTTGATGTCCGGCTAAGGGAGGAGACCAACCTTCCCATTATCATTTCCGAGGATTGCCTTACCTGTGTTGTTAAAGGCGCAGGCATGGCTCTGAGCGAACTGAAACTCCTCAAACAGATTTCCCTCAGGGAGTAGTTCCGTGTCATCGTCAGGCAGCCCCATGCGCGATTTTCTCATGCGCCATAGGGAATGGCTGCTATTGATGATTCTTGTCCTTTCATCCCTTCTCATCATTTCCAGGCAGGTCCAGGATCCCACCGGCATAAGCTATTTCAGGAGGAGTGTCATTACCGTCGCATCGCCGTTTCAGAACGGATTAAGTGCTGTCATCGGCGGAGTGAGGAGCATTTGGGGCGACTACCTTTTTTTCTTCGGAACCAGAGCGGAAAACACCAAGCTCAGGGAGGAAGCCAGCCAGCTGAGAAGCGAAGTCCAGAAATTGAGGGAAGAGCTGTACAGGGTAGGGCGTCTGGAAGAGTTTTCTGCATATCGGTTTGAAACCGGTTTTACCGGAATGGCTGCCCAGGTGATCGGTGAATCTCCTGATTCATGGACACGCACCATTGTTGTCAATCGAGGGACCCAGGAGGGTTTGAAACGAAGCCTTCCGGTTGTAACGCCCGACGGTCTCGTGGGAAGTGTTATTGAAACATCTGATCACAGTTCCATCGTACGCCTGATCGTGGATCGTTCCTCAAGGGTTCCAGTTCTTGTAAGCCGCTCACGAGCAAGGGCTATCCTGGAGGGGGAGAGCTCCGGAACCTGTCAGCTGAAATACCTGGACCGAACCGAGGATGTTCAGCAGGGTGACATTGTCATAACCAGCGGACTTGCCGGTATCTATCCCCGCGGTATTGAGGTTGGGACGATAACCCAGGTTCTGGCCAGAAATCACGGGCTCTATCAATATGCCAAAGTTCTGCCGAAAGCACCCATAAACCGTCTTGAGGATGTCCTCATCATCCGAACTGAGCAGGGTCTGGAGAAAGAATGAGATATTTATACTTTCCCGTCCTTTTCGGGACTGCTCTTATTCTTCAGTCATCTGCCATTCCTGTTGTTCTGCCGGACTGGTTCGTTGGTGGTTTTGATCTTCCGTTGATCATCGTTTTACATGTGGCCATGGCCAGGGGAAAAATTCCGGGGATGATGACCGGCCTTGTGATGGGGTTTCTCCAGGATGCCATGAGCGGGGGTGTGCTCGGTTTTAACGGGGTTTCCAAGATCATAGCCGGTTATATGGGAGGATTCCTCAAGGAAA
>JALHUC010000092.1 GCA_022865845.1 bacterium
CTTTTTCCTTCAGCCAGGGTCTGCCCGCGTTGGATCTCATCACCGACCTGTGTTGATAACATTTTTGTAGGAACAGTGTAGTACTGTTCCTCATCGAGAAAGTTGATAGCCACGATGAGAGTGTCGGCCCCCTCATTTTCCTCGGCGGTCACGGTAGCATCCTCTTCCACTATGACTTCGATTGTTTCCTTAAAAAGGATGTACCTGGGAATCTGTTCCCATCGCCAGATGTAGTCGACTTTGTTGGTGGTAATGACCGTTCCGGCGAGGAGGCTCGTTATGATCACAAAAAGAGCGATCCAGGAGAGTGAGTGACGGAACCGCACGTTATGAAAAAGATCTTTTAGGGCATCCAATAGCTCTCTCCGTAACTTTAGCTACTGTTTAACAAGGTTCGGGGGGCTATGTCAGCCCCCCGGGAACCCATGTCTTTATAATTGGTCTTTACTGAATATCCTTGATCCAGTCGGTGCCGGTGATCCACTGCTCGTAGATCTTGTCATAGCGGCCGTCACCCCTGGCCTGGCCCAGGAAGTTGTTTAGCCAGTTCAGGAAATCGGGATCGCCTTGCTTGATGGCCCAGCCAAGGGGCTCGAAGGTGAAGGGCTCATCCAGGAAAACCAGTTTGCCGGCGCCCTTCTGGGCGTAGAAGACGACACAGTAGGGAAGGTCGTAGACAAAGGCGTCTGCTTTCCCGTTGATCACCTCAAGGGCAGCTTCCGGCTCGGTCTCGAAGCTCTTGTAGTTGGCTCGGGGAATGTTCCTCTTCACAGCCTGCTCACCAGTCGTGCCGAGTTTGGAGGTGACCGTATATTTTTTATCGTTGAGGTCCTTGTAGCTTTTAACCTTACCCTCCAGCTTTTTGCTGAGAAGGATCGTCTGCCCCACGATGATATAGGGATCGGCGAAGTTGACCTTCAGGTTTCGCTGCTGGGTGACAGTCATACCGCTCATGATGATATCGAACTTGTCGGTGAGGAGGGATCCGATAATGGCGTCCCACCCTGTCGGAACCAGCTCCAGCTCAACACCCATCTCCTTGGCCATTAGCTTGGCCATGTCCACGTCAAACCCGACAACCTTGCTCTCCTTGTTCTGCATTTCGAAGGGCATGTACCCGGGCTCCATGCCGACACGGAGTTTCCCGGATTTCAGGATGGAATGGAGGGTGGATTTTTCAGCGAGGCTGTTGTCGGCCGCAAAGACGGGAAGGGCCAGCAGACATACTGAAAGGACACATACAGTGACAATTGTAAAACGTCTCATGCTTCCTCCTTTTTTATCGTCCAGAATAAAGTGCCGGCATCACGGATGGGACCCGGCCTTAATAGGATTTCCCTTCACCGAGAAGCTCGCAGATAACCATCTGGACATCATCAACAGGACATCGGGGAATTTCTTCCTGTGGGATGTAAACTATCTCGGTGTGATCGCAGATGGGACATTTGACCTGTATTGCTTCGGTTTTGTCTCGCACACGCCCCTCCGGATAAGCATGCAATATACCATCTGTTATTTTTCAGTGTCAATGAATCTAAAGGACAGGGCCCAGTATCCAGTACCGGGTATACAATAGGAAAAACATGGCCGGAACGATTTTCAGAAAGACTAAACCATATCCAAAATTCCAAAGAAATTAATGTGATTCGTTATTCGCAACACAAAGTACAGGATTTTACCGATCACCGATCACCGATCACCGATCACCGATCACCGATTACGGTTCTTCTACTGGCTCCCGGCTACTAGGTGCCTGGTACTGGGTACTGGGTACTGCTCTTGACACCCACACCAGTATTCCCTATATTTCTGCCCAAAGGAGAGGCCGATGGATTTTCTGTCCCCCATCGTGGGTACTGTCACAGGCATTGAGATGGCCCAGTGGAAAGATATTATTATCTTCACCTTGAAGGTTTTCATCTTCTTGGTGCCTTTCGTTGCCTTTGGGCTGCTGGTTGAAAAGGATATAATTCGGGTACCGATGTTGAACAGGGTTGTGAAAACCCTTGTCGTCTTTCTGTTTTTCCTTCCGGTGTTCCTTTTTGGAATTCTTAATTACATCGCCCCCGGTATGCCCGATGCCTTCTGGGGAAATCATCTCATTCTCGAGGAGTTCTGGCTTATGGAAGGGACATGGCCTCCTGTTATTCTGTCCGGGCTGGTTTTCCTCTATCTTGTGCTGTACCTGATGGAAACGCTGCGGGGGGATTTGAGTAGCTGAATTTCGGGCAACTGTGAAAAGTGAAGTGTGAAAAGTGAACTGTGAACAGTGAACCGGATCAAAAAATCCCTACAGCTCCTTCTCTAATGTGTGATAACGCTTACCTGCCTGTTCACTATTCACTATTCACCTTTCACTTTAACCAGTTCTCCTGTTGACATACGTCTATATATGTACTAAATATTCCTGTTCGCCGTGAACGACTCCAGAACAGAGGTAAATATTATGAAGACTTATTCAGCAAAGAAAGAGGACATCGAGCGGCAGTGGGTAGTCATCGATGCCCAGGATCAGGTCCTGGGTCGTCTCGCTACCAGGGTTGCTACTATCCTCAGGGGAAAGAACAAGCCAATATTCACCAATCACGTGGATACGGGCGATTTCGTAATTATTGTTAATGCCGAGAAGGTGCGCCTGACCGGCAATAAACTGGATGCAAAAGTGTATTACAGGCATTCGGGTTATCCGGGCGGGATCAAGGGCATGACTGCAAGAGAGATGCTCGTCCGCAAACCGGAGCAGGTCATCAAGATCGCGGTCAAAGGGATGCTTCCCAAGAACCGGCTCGCATCCCAGGTGATAACCAAGCTCAAGGTGTATGCCGGACCCGATCATCCGCACAAGGCACAACAACCTGAAAAGATCGTAATTTAACCGGGGATAATTGATATGACTGAAAATAAGTTCTACAGCACAGGTCGGCGGAAGACTTCCGTTGCCAGAGTTTACCTCAAGCCCGGTGATGGCAAAATAATCATCAACAAAAAGGATGCGGACGCCTATTTGATGAGGGAAACCCTGAAGATGATCATCATGCAGCCCTTTGAACTCACTGGGACCACTGGCCAATATGATGTCAGCATCAATGTGAACGGGGGCGGCATCAGTGGCCAGGCCGGCGCTATTAAGCACGGTATCAGCAGAGCGTTGCTTAAAGTCTCCGACGATTACAGGAAACCGCTGAAAAAGGCCGGTTACCTGACTCGCGATGCACGTGAGGTCGAGCGGAAGAAGTATGGGCAGCGCGGTGCACGGGCTCGCTTCCAGTTCAGCAAGCGTTGATCAGAGCAGTATACGAGATCAAAAGGGAAGGGCGACAGCTCTTCCCTTTTTTTTGTGTGAATGGATGGTTGTGAAAAATTAAAGTTGGTTGTGTCGTACGGTTGACTATTCACCGTTCACTGTTCACTATTCACCGTATCACTCTTTTCATAGAGAGTACGAAATGATAAATTTGTCACGCGGGATTTGAGAATTCAAACAGAGAGGGGAGTTAGATCATGTTAAATGTAGGTATCGTTGGGGTTTCCGGATATACGGGCATGGAACTTGTCCGGATCCTTCATGGACATCCGGGAGTCCAGCTTACTTATGCGACCTCAAGATCCTGGGCTGGAAAAAAAATAGGCAATGCCATCCCCCATCTTGCTAAATCCCTGGAGCTTGTTCTTTCAAAGTTTGATGCTGCCGATGCCGCTGATAAGGCTGAATTTTTCTTTGTGTGCCTGCCTCACGGTGAGTCGATGGAAACTGTCGGGATATTAAGGGAAGCCGGTTCAAAGGTTGTGGACCTATCTGCTGATTTCCGTTTTAACGATTCCTCAGGATACGAAAAATGGTACGGAACGCACACACGCATTGATCTGCTTTCTGAAGCGGTATACGGAATGCCGGAGCTTAACAGGGAGAAGATCCTTGCAGCAGATCTGGTGGCAAATCCGGGGTGTTACCCCACCAGTGTCATCCTCGGATTGGCCCCTCTTCTTGCGCAGGGAATGGTGGATCCAGGGAGCATAGTGGTGGACAGTAAATCAGGTGTCAGCGGCGCCGGGCGTTTACCCGGGCCCGGCTTTCATTTCCCGGAAATTTTTGGCAACTTTTCTGCCTACAACATTGCCGGTCAGCACAGGCACATAGGCGAGATGGAACAGGAATTGAGCAGCCTGGCTGGAGTTGATGTCAGAATTACATTTTCACCTCATCTGCTCCCTGTGAGCAGAGGAATCCTGTCCACCATATATGTAAGACCTTCAGCAGGCTTTAATGAGAGTAAACTGTTTTCGGCCTTCCTGGAATATTACAGAGAGGAACCGTTCGTTCGGGTCAGCGGTCCCGATGATATCCTTCCCTCATTAAAGGACGTCAGAGGAACTAATTTTTGCTGGATCGGACCCAGGCTGGATACCCGAACAGGTACGGTCGTTATTGTGTCGTGTATTGACAATTTGGTAAAAGGGGCGTCAGGACAGGCTGTACAGAACATGAACCTCATGATGGGGTTCCCTGAAACAACTGGTATCCAGCAAACGGCTCTGCATCCTTGAGCGGCTATATTAATAACCTCGTAATGAATCTAGAAGAGATTTATTACGAGGCGGTCACGCCATCGGCGTGATCCCCCGCCAGTGGTTCGACAGGCTCACCATCCCGAGCTTGTCGAGGGAGCGAAATTAATCCGCCCCACGCCATTGGCGTGGCCCCCACCCCAGGATGCACGCTAAGCGTACATCCTGATTGATGGATATTTTGCGATCTCATCATCCATAAAACCTAAATATTTTGAAGGTTTACAGCGATTTAGCCAGGTGATAAACCTTGACAGGGTCAAGGGCAACATGTTAGTTATGTAGGAATTTACATAGCTTGTTGAAATCAGGAATCGGGGTGGGTGATTCGTGGCTGAGCGGCGATGGATTTGCCGCACTCGGGGGAGCTTGTTTTCGCAAAGCATTTTACCGGGAAGACCCCGCAAGTGATGAGAAAAGGAGAGTGCTGGATGTCCTTCAGACGGGCTGGCTGTCTTGCCGTTCTTGCCCTTATAAGTGTCTTGTCGTTCACTGTTAACACCGCTCAGAGTATAACCATAAAACCAGCTGCCTTTGACCATATAGTGGCCAGTGTGCCGGAGGAGGTCATGGCTGGAGTAGAGTTTGAGGTGGCTGTCACCTTTGTTGACCGTTACGGCAACCTCATGGCCGAAAACTGGAAACCTGATACTTCCCTGGCGCTCAGTGTTTCTCAGGCGGCCAGTGTGCAGCCATCCATACTTACCCCCGAAAACTATGTACCAGGGTTTCAGTATAGTGTCCGCACGGAGAAGATGGGGGAACTGACCCTGTTTCTGCGTGATGATAAGGGTAAGATACTGGACCAATGGAACCTGACGATCAAATCCGGCCGTCCTGTAGAACTACGGGTGGACCTTCCTCCCAGGGCTGAGGTGGGAGAGACAGTTACCATGTCCATACAGGCTGTTGATGCTCATGGCAACATCGCCTACGGTTACCTCCCCCAGGCCCAATCCATTTCTCTGGAGGACAGTGCCGCCTCAGTAGTCGGGGAGATTAGTAGCAGGGCCGGAGGGGTTTATGATCTTCCAATAAGGTTCAGAGCTCACGGGGAACAATCTGTAAACCTGCGGGACAAGAAAAGAGGGTTGTCAGGATCCTCTGCTGCCGTAAAGGTTCTTCCCGCGCCCCTTGGCTCCTTCGATGTAAAGATCGCTTCCGGCCAGTCCGTTGCGGGGAGGGAACTTGCTCTAACGATCCGTGCACTTGATTCGTATGGCAACCTGGTGACCGATTACGGCAGCCGCTACAAGGGTGTTCGTCTTTATTCCAGAGATGCTCAAACTGCCCCTGACCTGATACCACCTTCTGCGTTCAGTGACGGTGTTGCGAGAGTCGGGATCGTCATGAGATCTGCAGGGGAGCACACTGTCAAAATTTCTGAACTTCAGAGCAATATTTCAGGTGATTTCAGTGTTCTCATCGTCCCTGGCGAGGTCAAGAACCTCAGGATTCATACTCCCGATTCAGCTACGGCAGGAGAGCCTTTTGAGGTAACGATCACTTCCGAGGATGAATTCGGTAACCGGAATCCATCGATTCCCTCGGGGTCCATCGTCAGGCTAAACTCAACAGGGACGGGGATCCTCACCCCGGGCGTGATTAACCCCAGCGCCTTTAAAGACGGTGTGGCCAAACTGAAAGTTTCATATGAGAAGGCAGAATCTTTCGAAATCACTGCAAGTCTGGAAGGTTCAGGAAAGACAATGCCTGTGGCATCGCCTGTAGACAAAGAGGAACAGGCGCGGATGTCCGCGCAGAAGGCCAGGGAGGAGGCGATGAGAGCCCGCCGGGAAACCAGGTTGATGGAAAAACGGGTTTCTGAACAGACATCACAGTCGTCCAGGCCCCAGACCCAGGTGCCTGCTCCCGTGGTGAAGAAGACCCCGGCCCCAAAACCGGCATCTGCGCCGGTAAAAAGGAAACCACCGGTCAAGAAAGAAGCACCAGTTAAAACCCCCGAGAGCCCATCTCCTGTGGTTGACAATAAAAGGCCCCTGCGTCCCGGGATCCTGGACAGGATCGCTGTAGTCGAGGATGTAAGTAAAGCGCTGATCACCTTCTCCACCAACGGGATGACAGATTACAATGTTACGACCTCGGCAAAACTGTCCCGAAAGTGGATAGACATAGAGTTTCCGGACATGGCGGTGGATCTGCCTGACCGCATAGGCGGTGGAGAAAAGATCGTTGGTGAGATTTATGTTGAGCCGTTGGCAGGTACTAGCCGCGGGGTCAGAGTCTCTATTGAGATCTTGCCAACCAGGATCGGATATGACGTTTACCAGGAAGGACAGTCCGTTGTCCTGAAGGTCAGCAAACAGTAATTGATCCTCATCGCACCTTCTATTCCCACGGGACAGCTCCTGGTATCCAACGGAGCGGTGCAGCTTAAAGGGAAACTGGATCTCGATGTCAAAGCTGAAGTTCCTCGTAATTGAGGATGACCTCTTCTATCAAACCTACGTAA
>JALHUC010000093.1 GCA_022865845.1 bacterium
ACGTATGTCGGCATATACGCCTCCGGTCGGCTCCTCAGTCGAGCCTCGTGTCTAATGCACTCTTGGAAGCCTTAAAACAATGGGGTGGCGGAAAAATAGAACGCAGAACGCAGAATACCAGGAACCAGGTACTAGGTACTAGGCACCAGGCACTGCTTTACTCACCCATTCTAGCGCGCCGGTAGGCGCGGTCCATTCAAGTGCGATATATTAAACTTCGTATTTCTTCGTCGTCGATCCTCGACAACTTTTTAAATTCCGGGTTCAGCCCTCAATAGCACATCATCTGTCCCGCCGATGGCGGGATTATCACCCTTCGGAAAGCCTCGGCGTATGTCGGCATATATGCCTCCGGTTTCCTCAGGATTCTGGCCTTGCATCTGACGCACTCTTGAGGGCCGATAAGAACGGTCCATTCAGGGGTAATAAGTTGGTTTTGATTATAATTAGTTGAAACGAGAAGTTGTACCGATCGGTAGGTGTGGATGCCAGCTTTTGATCTTCTTCTGCGTTCTGCGTTCTACATTCTGCATTCTGCTTTTCCTATTCCCCGATCTCCGTATATATTTCCCCAAACTCACCCGCGTTCTTCTTAAAGATGGAGAGGACCTCCGGATCGAAGTGGTCAGGCAGGGTCCGGTCATCGCCCTCCAGGATAATGCGGCAGGCCTCGTCGTGGTCGAAGGATGATTTGTAAACCCGGACGCTTCGAAGGGCATCGTAGGTGTCGGCCAGAGCCATGATGCGCCCTTCCACTGGAATCTGTTCCCGGGCCAGGCCGTTGGGGTACCCTGTCCCGTCCCACTTCTCGTGATGAGTCAGCGCAATGGTCTTACCCATTCCGAAACGCTTGTGCTCGCCGATGATCTGGGCTCCGTACAGAGTGTGTTTCTTCATCTCGGTCCATTCCTCCTTGTCCAGCTTACCTGGTTTCTGGAGGATGCTTCTTGAGGTGTGGAGCTTACCAATGTCATGAAGTGTTGCCTGGACGCGGATGTTTCTCGTAAACCGATCAGACATGTTCAGCTTTTCGGCCAGGGTGGAACAGTATGCTCCCACGCGCTTGATGTGGTCGCCGGTATCCTCATCCTGGATCTCTGCCGCTCTGGCCAGGCTGTAAACAGTATAGTTAAAGGCGTCTTCTGTCTCAGCTACCTGTTCGGACAGGGATTTCAGGAACTGGGCCTGCATGACCAGGCTCTCCAGAACTGTTGCCTCGTAGGTGGAAACTTCCGACTGGTAGTTGAGCGCATACAGCGACAACGACTTACTGGCGAAGGACACCATGTTATCCACGGTAGTGCCTGATTCTTTCAGGTGCGAGACCAATCCCGCAAAGGGTGAGTTTTCCAATTCCGATCGGTTGTAGAAATTAACGGCTGCAGTGCTTGTTCCAATAGATGACGGTGCACATGATTGTTCCGGCAGGTCCAGCGGCGTTCTGTTGGTCTTTCCGTTTTCGTAAGAATATTTATAAAAGTGGCACTCTTTGTCATCCTCTTCCACACCCAGGATGAGGGAGGTCGGTTTTGCCGCCGCGCCTCCGTTTTTGCGGATGAGTTGGCTTACAATGCTGTCCATGGAAAAGAGGAGATCAAAATCGGAAGGATGAAAGGTCTGGATGATCGATTCACCGAAATTAGTGAGACCCTTGATGGTGGTGTAAGCGTCGATGAGTCTTTCGTTAAGCACCTTGACCTTGAGAAGCATCTCTATTCGTGCGAGAACTTCGGCTTCGTTGAAGGGTTTGTTGATATAATCTTCTGCACCGGCTTCAATACCTTTGATCCTGTCCTCGATGGCAGATAGAGCGGTAACCATGATGATGGGGATGTGCCTTAACTGTTCGTTGGTCTTTATGCGCCGACACACTTCAAAGCCGTCGATGCCCGGCATGTTGACGTCCAGAAGGATGATGTCTATGACATGATCTTCAAGGATCTTAAGCGCTTCCACACCGTTTTCAGCTTCGAGGACTAGGAATCTGGTGGACTCCAGCATGTCCCGGACTATAGCCCGATTGAGGCGTTGGTCATCCACGCAGAGAATCCTGGTGCGGTTAAACATCCTGATGCTTCCTTTCTGTGTTACAAATTTGTACTCTCAATCATATTAATATTGTTGTTTTTGTCAAAAGTCAAGAGTTTAAAAGGTAAAAAATGAAGGTGGAATAGGGAAGGAAGAAGGAAGAAGAAATGCGTATTTGCCTTTTATTCCTCCTACCACCTTCCTCCTCCTCCTTCATATGGGGTGCGCGTTCTGCTCTAAAAGCACCCCAATAAACACTGGGTTATTTTGATCTTACTCCCCTCCTCATTGCACGCTTTCCCCACCAGGGACAGGTGGACCCCCAGTTTCTCGGCGATAAGGTGGGCATCCTGGCAGGAAAGGCTGCCGTTTTCCAACTTTTCCGTGATCATCTCTTTCAGTTTCGTGTCGTCCACAATAAGTCCTCCCTGGCATCGAAATATAAATTCCGGATTGAGGATTTCGGATAGCGCATTAAGATTTTAATTCTCAATGCTCAATTCGCAATTATTTTTCTTCGCTCGCCATTCTATATATCACGCTTCTCTCCTCTCCCGTTATCTGGGAAAGCACCGAAGCGACCCTTGAGGCGGAAAGGCCCTCTGCCCTTAGTCTCTTTATTGCGGGGAGCAGGTCAACGGTGCGTTTTATGGGCTCAGCCCCTTCGATCAGGATGGAGACCTCGCCCTTGATCTTTCCCGCTTCCAGGTGATGTGCCACCTCACTGGCTGTACCCCTGATAAACTCCTCGTGAAGCTTTGTCATCTCCCGACCAAGCACTATCTGACGGTCTCCCATGATCTGTGCTATCGCGCCAAGGGCCGAAAGAACCCGGTTGGGTGATTCGTATATTACAAGGGGAAAGCCTGTGGCCGCAAGTTGTTCGAGAACCTCCTCACGAGACCCTTTTTTGGGAGGGAGAAACCCCTGAAAAAGGAACCGGGTCAGCTCCATACCAGAGGCAGACAGGAGAGCGGTTAGCGCACTTGGACCAGGTACCGGGACCACCGGGATCGATTGATTCACACACAGCCCCACCAGATAATGGCCGGGATCGGAGATACCGGGAGTCCCGGCGTCGGTGATAAGAGCCACATCTTTACCTTGCTCAAGTCTGGCCGCGATCTTTATGGCTGCACCCTGGCGGTTGTGTTCTCTGTAACTGATCATCTCGGTGCTGATTCCAAGAGCGGACAGCAGCTTGCGGCTGTGGCGGGTGTCCTCGGCAGCAACCAGGTCCACCTCCCCGAGCACCTCTTCTGCACGTCGGGTGATGTCGCCCAGGTTGCCTATGGGCGTTGCAACGATATACAGGGTTCCTTTTCCCTCGGGCATTGAATCCTCCAAAGCGTTCCTGGATTGACCAGCACCACAAATCATATACCAGAATGGACTGCGGGTGACAGCACTTCCTTTACAGGCGGTTTCTTTGAAACGCAGAGGACGCGGAGGGCGCGAAGGAATTCTTAAATAGGTTAAATCCTGCCTACCCTTGAAGAAAACTTGAAAGGATAGTCGACCAATCCAGTTCCACTTGATTACTTCAGTATTAAGCAGTGTTTTTCCGCTTTTCATTGGAAGTGCTGTTCCCCCAATGGTAATTTGTTATCTCTGCGTCCTTCGTGTCCTCTGCGTTTAAAAAGTACTAGCCGTATTATAAAGGACTGGCTTTTTCCTTCGCTAATTCAAATACTTCCGTTTGACAGTAAGATGAGCCATCTGATAGATTTTAAAGTTGACTTACACATTTTGGAGGGTAGTTCATGAGGATCGGAATTTTAACAGGTGGAGGTGATTGTCCCGGTCTGAATGCAGTCATTCGTGCCATAACCAGAAAGGGTCTCCAGGAGGGTG
>JALHUC010000094.1 GCA_022865845.1 bacterium
ACGGGACCTCTCGAAGGTGAAATCATCCGCAATGATACCGCGCCATCCGGATGTACCGAACCTAATCTGCTTCAATCGGTGTCCTCCTGAAGTTTTACAATTTTCCGAGACCACATCTGCAGCCTGTCATTAACGTAGGCCTTCAAAGCTTTTTCTCCCCCTGACCAGGCCTCCGGCTGGAACGGAGAGACCGGTCGAGGCTGAAAAAGGGTAAAGTGCAACTCGACACTTTATATTTGTACATACTAGAACAGGTTATGATGCGGGTCAAGGTGGCCGAAGGACGGTGTTTAAGTGCATTTGTGCACTGGTGCACTGGTGCACTGGTGCACTTACTTCCCGGATCCATACCCCTTTATAAATATTTTATCTACTTTTGACGGCTGTGTGACTCTTCATTTCCAGAATGTTTGTATCATTAATATGGAATGGTTATAATTACTGCATAATCGATCGTCAAGGAGGAACCACATGAACATGGAAACGTTCCACATACCTGCATTCCTTACCATCATTTTTGCTCTGACTGCGTTTTTGATCATATCCGTAGCGGCTATGGCGGGTTCCAAAATCCCTGAAGCCTTATCTGCCATAAGATCAGACTCTCCCGATGGAGTAGCCTGCGCCCTGCCTCCCACGTTGGAGTTAGAGGGAAATACCGCAGAACTAACCAATGGTCGACTGCCCGCCATGGATAAAAAAGCAGCCGCAAACATAAAAACTGCCACCTTTGCCATGGGCTGATTCTGGGGCCCTGACTCCCGGTACGGGAGTCTCGACGGAGTTATCAGGACACGGGTTGGCTACGCAGGAGGAACCAGGCCGAACCCCACTTACCGAAGGATCGGCGACCACATGGAGACGATTCAGATAGATTATGACCCTGAAAAGATCTCTTACACAAATTTGCTCCAGGTGTTCTTTTCAAGCCACAACCCGACCTGGCCCTCACCGATAAGGCAGTACGCTTCGGCTATCTTTTTTCACGATGAGGAGCAGGAGCACCTGGCTAAAGGGACGATGAAGGATGTTGGCGAAAAATACGGGGAAAAGATATCCACTGAGCTAGTCTCCTATACAGGTTTCACCCGCGCCGAGGACTACCACCAGAAATATTACCTGAGAAACACCCGTGCTCTCATGGACCAGTACAAAGACCGGTTCCCCAACGAGGACACCTTCACCGACTCCACCGCGGTGGCCAGGGTCAACGGATACATAGGCGGCAACGGGTCCACGGAGCAGTTGGAGAGGGAAGGGTTTGAGCTGGGCATCAACGAAGAGGCTGTTGAGGCGCTGAAGGAGATATTGATAAAGGCAGGGAAATAGTAGCGTCTTGTTCTAGTATCTTGTTCTAGTATCTGGTTCCAGTAAATTCTTAAAGCTTGAGAGCCTTTGCTAGACACCAGAACCAGACACTAGATACTGAACTTTAGTCGTATTCCCCCGCCGGTCTCATTCCTTTGACCCGAAGCTTGACCTGGCTGATGCCCCGCCAAACCTGTACCTCCGGGACAGCGGCCAGTTCCATCTTTTCCTTGAGATGCTCCAGCTCATGAGCCTGGCGAAAGGCTATGGCGCCAATTGTCACGCCGTTCTGCCTGGCAAGAAAGCTGAGGTGATCGCCGCCCACCACTTTCGGGTTCAGGATCTCGACGTCCTTTATGAGTATTACCGGCTCCGGGTTCCCGGCCCCGAAGGGGGACAGCCCCTGGAGCTTGCTAACCTCCTCCATCCCGAGTGCATCCAGACTAGTCTCGGCGTCCAGCTTCATCACCTGGGTGAATCCGTCTTCGGGTACCATCTCCCTCACAACCGATTCGAACCTCTCCATGAATTTCTCCAGGTTCTCTGGAACTACCTTGATCCCGGCAGCGTACTTGTGACCGCCGAACTCCAGGAGGAGATCACGGCACCTGGCCAGGCCCTGATACAGGTGAAAATTGGAAATACCTCTGGCCGACCCTTTGTACACTCCGCTATCAAGGCAGAGAAGGACGGTGGGCCGGTAGTAGCGTTCCATGAGCCGGGAGGCCACTATCCCTACTACTCCGGGATGCCAGTCGGCCGAGCTTAAAACGATGCTGCGGAAATCTTTCTCGATCCCGTTTGACTGGATCATCTCCACTGCCTCAGCGTAGATCTTCCCCTCTATCCGCTGCCTCTCCTCGTTCTCCACATCAAGGAAGCCGGCCTCCCGTTCGGCAATCTCACGACTGTCGGTAGTCAGAAGCAGCACACCCCTCATGGCATCGGAGAGCCGACCAGCGGCGTTGATCTTGGGGGCCAGCCTGTAGGCGACAGAAGAGGAGTCCACATGCCCCGGCTGTATTCCACAGACCTCGAGAAGGGTCTTTATACCCAGTCTCGGATTTACGTTGATCTGCTCCAGTCCGGCCCTGACCAGAATTCTGTTGATCCCGGTAAGGGGGACAATGTCCGCGATAGTTCCCACAGCCACCAGGTCCAGGTAGTCCACCAGGGAAGGTTCCTCCCTTTCCTTGAAAAAACCTTTTTCCCGGAGACCTTTTCTCAAACCCGCAATAAGGTAAAAAGCCAGTCCGACACCCGAAAGAGATTTATAGGGAAAGGTACATCCGACAAGAAGGGGGTTAATAAGGGCAGCTGCATCCGGTAGTTTTATCGGGGGTTCATGATGATCCGTGACAATAACGTTCATACCTAGAGCGTTGGCATAGGCAATTTCCTCAACGGAGGAGATGCCGCAGTCCACGGTTATTATGAGTCCTACTCCTTCTTCGGCAAACTTCTGGATACTCTCTTTATTGACCCCGTATCCCTCCTCGACCCTCTTGGGGATATAGTAATGAGTGGAGAACCCGAGGTCCCTTAAAAAGAGAAGGATGAGGGAGGTGGCCGTTACGCCATCAACATCATAATCCCCGTAGACCAGGATCTTCTCTTTCTTTTCCAGGGAGAGGATAATTCTATCGACAGCCTCCTTCATACCGTGGAGCACGTAGGGATCGATGAGATCGGCCAGTTGACAGTTAAGGAACTGGGCCGCGTCCTCAATATCACCAAAACCACGGTTAAGGAGCACCTGCCCCACCAGGGAGGTCGTACCCAGCGCTTCTGCGATCTGGAGGGCTGTTTTAGGATCCTGGGGCCGTACGACCCATTTTTTTCCTTTGTAATTCATATTTTCAGAATACCAGCGACATGATGATCACCGCAACCATGGCCACAGCCACGACCATCTTGAAGGCTGTCCCCTTGATCCTGCCCGTCATAGCCCCCATGGCGGCCCTGGACGCCCCGCTCAGTGAAGCACCGCCGGCAAGACCAACAGTAAAAACCGCCAGCCAGGCACCTATTGCCATTCCGGGGATCGC
>JALHUC010000095.1 GCA_022865845.1 bacterium
TCATATGCTGGATATCCTCAGGCCGGACATGATGGCAGTCTCAGGGGATTTCCGTAAGATAGCCCTCATAGTCATCCTGCTCAGAGCAGGCCTTGAGCTGCGAAGGGACACTCTTCACAAGGTGGGACCCTACGCTGTAACCATGAGCGCCGTTCCCGCTATATTCGAGATCGCGGCAATCACCCTTCTTGCTCCCCCTCTTCTCGGGCTCTCCTGGCTGGAGGCGGCTATCCTGGGGAGCATCCTCGGCGCCGTTTCCCCTGCCGTTGTCGTCCCCCTCATGATCGATTTCATGGAAAGGGGCAAGGGCGCGGAAAAGGGAATCCCCACCCTCATTCTGGGGGCGTCGGCAATTGACGATGTATTTGTAATTGTCATCTTCACAGTACTCCTGGGGATGTACGGTGGTGGACCGGTCAACTGGGTATGGCAGGCCCTTTCCGTTCCCATTTCAATTGTCCTTGGAATCCTTCTCGGTTTGGCGGTCGGTTATCTGCTCTACCGGCTTTTTCGCCGCTACGATTTTAAACCTCCACGAAGAACGATCATCCTTATGGGGGTTGCCATTCTCCTTACATGGGTGGAGGATATTCTTCACGGCATCGTCCCGATCTCCGCACTTCTCGGCGTCATGGCCATCGGCTTCATACTCCTTGAAAAGCAGGAGGCAATCGCACACATCATCTCCACAAAGCTCAAACGCCTGTGGGTGTTTGCAGAACTTCTGCTTTTTGTTCTGGTGGGAGCTCAGGTGAACATAAAGGTCGCCTGGGAGGCTGGTCTTGCCGGGGGTCTACTGATCCTGGCAGGTCTTGCTGCCCGAAGTGTGGGAACCTGGATATCTCTCATTGGCAGTGGGCTTGATGCCAGGGAAAAGCTGTTCGCCGTTGTCGCCTATATCCCCAAGGCCACCGTGCAGGCGGCCATCGGGGCCATCCCTCTCGCCGCTGGGCTTCCCGGTGGTGAGATCATCCTGGCCGTAGCTGTCCTCTCCATCCTTATCACAGCGCCCGCCGGAGCCATCGGCATCAAGTTCCTGGGGGAACGGATCCTTAAAGAGAGCAAACGTTCACCCTACAGCTTCAAGGAGCTGCGTCAAAAGCTGGGTCTTCCCCGTGTGGGTGAGCGTATTTTGGAAAACGCTACCGGCCATATGTGGAAGGTCATCGAGGAGAAAGAATCCTGGCACGAATCGGGGTCCGGCGACCCGATACCGGCCATCGTTCTGAGGATATGGGAAACAGGTGATGAAACGGCAATCGGCAGCGGTCCCACACGGTATTTGAAATACACACCTTTGGAGGAACCCTTCGGGAAGAAATGGGAGGTAGTGTATGGGAAATAACGGAAAACAACCAGAATGTAGAACACAGAACACAGAACGCAGGAGAAAATCCTGAATTGGTTTTAAAACCTGAGAATCTAAGACCCCGGGGGATGCCGAATGGATAGGAAAGCAAAGATCAGAGAATATAAAAATACACCCCTTCCCATGGGTATCTTCCAAATAATAAACAAGGCAAACGGAAAGATGTTAATCGGATCGAGTGTTAATTTGCCTGCAATACTTAATCGCAGCAAAGCTGAGCTCAAAATGGGTAGTCACCGAAATGCAGGTTTGCAAAAAGAATGGAAACAGTTTGGTCACGAGAATTTCGAATTCCATGAACTGGAGATACTTGAACCGGCAGATGACCCAACCTACAACCCATCTGAAGACCTTAAAGTTCTTGAAAAGCTCTGGATCGAGAAGCTGACTCCCTTTGGTGACAGGGGCTATAACAAGCCGCCAAAGGCGGATGCCTGACAACAGATTTCAGGGAACTGGCAGAGGGGACTGGTGCCAAGACCAGGTACCAGGAGCTGCTCTTCAGCCACAACACACCCTTCGGCAAGCTCAGGGCGGCGGCCTGACCCCTGGAAGTTCCGTCGGCATGATCTACGGCATAGTCCCCACCATCATGGCCCTGTACCTGAAGCTGAACGCAATATCCATGGTTTACTACTTCACCCCCTTCACCGCGGCCCTTTTTACCGGGCGTTTCGTGGTCATGAGGCTTTTGGAGCGTTTCCCGCGAAAACTGCTGGTAACGGCCGGTTTTCTCCAGAGCTCTTTCCCCGGATAACGATACCCCGGTTCGTTCCCTAGGAACAAATTCCCCCTGTTTTACCCTCACGCTGTAACCGGGCGCATTAAACCTTTCCCATCTCAAAGTGTCTGTATATGTACTGGGCGTGGATAAGCCATGTCCTTTGTGCCGAAAGCTCCGGAAGGAGAAGCAGAAGGGGGTGGGGTTGTCCAACTATATAAGTGTCCTGGAAGTGGAGTTTAGAGGTGTTCCGCGGGATTGCCCGGGTTCCGTGAACACCCGCGTACGTAACTGCAGCGTTTAGAGGGTGGGGAGGTATAAAATGAAAAGGACAAATGGGCAGTACTGGATCAGCGTGTTTGTAGTAATGGTTGCGGTAATGGCACTCATGCTTCCGGCGGCGGCTTTTTCAGACGGCCAGGATAAACTTCAAATTAAAGCTCAAGATCAGTTGAAGGACGGGAGCTGTCGGGACGACGCTCTGGCCACCTCCGTGGCGGATATGGGCGACCAGACCCAGGACCGGTTGCAGGATGGTAGCTGTGACGATGACTGTGACGGCGACCAGGACCAGGACAGGGAACGCAAAAACTGGGAGTGATAGGTCAGAATTGACTGCTCGCGTTTCGCCGCCGGATTACACGGCGATTTGCGGTTGAGCGGTATTTGAAGGCGGTGCCCAGCGGGCTCCGCCTTCTTTCTTAGGCTCTGTTAGTAAGCCTTCCTCTCCATCATACGGTGCGCCGCGATCCCTGCCAGGAAGCCGAGGGCCATGTTGCCCATGACCGAAACCAGTACGGTGACGGCAGCCGGCACGATCTGTCTGCTGCCCGAAAGGTCTCCCGCGAACCGCACCATCTCGATGCCGACCATGAACATCATGGCTCCGATTATGGCTTGGGGAAAAAGGGCGAGGAGGGTCGCGATGGAACCGGCAAAGAAAATCCCCGCCAGGATCTCGATGGTTCCTTCGATGATGTTCGCACCGCCTGTCCGGGCGCCAAAGTAGTACTGCCCCGCCAGGCCGCCGGCCCCATGGCACATGGGCATACCCCCGAAGAAGGGGGAGACGAGGTTCATGATCCCCATGTTCAGCGCAAGCTTGTTTTCTGCTACCGGCCGGTCGGGCCAGTACTGGGATATGAGGGCGGAGGTGGCGATGACGGCGTTGGTGACGGTGAGGGGGATCTGGGCGAACCCGGCCCGTACCATGCTGTTCCATATCTCGGAAGGTGAAAAGGTTGTCAGCGCCGGCAGGCTGATCCCGGCGCTGCTGACACTTGACAGGTCCCCCCTTGCCCACATGATGGCACACCCCATGGCCATCAAGACCAGGGCGGCTGGAAAGTACCGGCTTCGGCGAAACAAAACAACGACCAGCAGGGAAAGGGCTCCAAGTATCCACTGATGTCTGATCATCCCCAGGGCCTGGAAGCCGAGGAGGATCCCCAGGGAGACCTGGATGCCCCGGACCACGGACCTGGGAGTCAGGCGGGCGAAAAAGCGCATGGCGCCGGTGAGGGCGAGGACGGTCCAGATGAGGCCCATGGCAAAGGCCGACGCGTAGACCATCGACGGTGACCACACCTGGGCGATGGCCATGACAGCCAAGACCTTCATGGGCTCGATGGGCATGGGGAGGCGGTAAAGGACACCGGTAACAATGTTGGCCACGCCCATCATGACCAGAAGCCCGGCCGGGTCCATACCGCACACGGCGATGTACCCGACAGCCAGAGGTATGAGGGTGCCGAAGTCCCCCATGGACCCTGCCAGTTCCCGAAGGTTGAATTGGAAATCCCCGATGCGCACAGTTGCCCGCCTAACTAATGGGCCCGGAAGACCGAGCCCGAAGGGGAGAGGGCTGCGATTGAAGTTTCATGTTCCAGGTTTAAGATTTTACCCCCATCCCTTTTATCCCCTTCATCCCTGTTAAATTCAGCCCTTGTCGCTTTTGCAGGAATTGCTGTTTCCCCCAGACTTAGATTTACTTTGCGTAACTTTGCGTCCTTTGCGGTAAATTAGCTTTCACCGCTTTTAAAGGAACTGCGCATTACCCCTGGATTCAGATCTCCTCCGCGTCCCTCCGCGTACTCCGCGGTAAAAAAACACTGCTTCTTCAGGAAATGAGATGGCTTCGCTTGGATAAATTCCAATCACCCCCACCTCGGTCCTCCCCCCTCAGCCGTCTTCGCATCAAGCTACGCCGTGCCAAGTAGGGGGAGGAAGAATTAGGAAGTTGGCTATTTTAGGGTTCGCGATGACCCGTCTACGCTTTCAGCTACGACGTGGCAAGCAGGCATGGCTGGATTCCGGGTCCTGGCTACGCTCTGCCCGGAATGACAAACGAGGATAAAGGAGTTTCCCTCATCCCCTTTATCCCCTTCATCCCTGTTAAATCCAGCCCTTTTCGCTTTCTTCAGAAGTCGCGTTTCCAGCTTTAGATTTTGCTCTTTCGCCAAGTCGCCGTGTCTCCGCGTCGCCACGTCTGGCGGTTTTTCAATCGTTCCCCCATTCACCCAATTTCCCCTGTATAAAGCGAATGATCGCTTCATGCTCATCCCTGCCGGAACCGGTCACCTCTAGAGGCTCACCGAAGCAGATATGCACCTCCCTTTCCGGCCTTATGGGACCGAAATCCTTGATGATACTCCCTTTCCCCCAGGCGTCTGTTTTCAGGGCGACAGGGACCACCGGCACGCCGGCGCGGCGGGCAAGCTTTACGCCGATGGTGTTAAATTGTGAAGGATCGAAGGTGCTGCTTCGTGTTGTCTGGGGAAACACGATCACCGAGGTACCGCTATCAAGGTGCTTCTGTCCTCCCTCAAGAACCGCTCGGAGATCTTCCCGGGGATCCTTTCTACCAACCGTAATGGGATCCCTGGAGCGCATTATCGGTCCAAATACAGGGAACCTTGTCAGCGCTTCTTTAACAATGAAGGTGGTGTTACAGGCGGGCTGAACCAGGCATGGCAAGACCATGGTCTCAAGGGTGCTCATATGGTTGCCGACATAGACACACGGCCTTGGAAGGCTGTATAGCATATCCATATTTTCGATCTCAAATCGGACCCACACACTTTCCAGAAGTCTGAAAACCTCCAGACTGCTCAGTGCCCACTGCTCACCGTCATACAGGCCCTTTACAGCCATTCGGCTGGAACGCCAATAGATGCGGAGCATTCTCAAGTGGAAGATCAGACTGGTGCAGCAAACCTTTCGGCGCTTCCCGCCCTCTGAATGTGTCTGGTAGTGATCCCCCTTGATAAGCCGCTCCATGAGAATATGCATACACCAACAACCTTTCCCGGTCATCCTCTTTGTTCGATCAGCATCTTCCTCACCTATCTTTAAAGGATGCTATAATTTAAAAACTGATGCAGTGAGTCGGAAAGGGGGCGTTTCCATGGGCAGAGAGGACAAGATTCGGCAAGTCGCGGAACTCTTTAAACAGACCGATTCGGCCCATCATTCCTATGAGGTCAAGGTTCTTAATGGAGATCGGAATAGCCGATGGCCGGAGTGGTACGCCGAATATCTCATAGGCCACGGGTTCGATATAGTCCTGGAGGACAA
>JALHUC010000096.1 GCA_022865845.1 bacterium
CCCGAAACAACCAAAGTCAAAATAAATCCCGAAACCAACACCCTGATGCGGGAAGGTGTCGATAGCATAATAAACCCCTTCGACATGTACGCCATCGAGGAGGGTGTCCGACTCAAGGAAGAGCACGGCGGTACCGTCAAGGTGCTGACCATGGGTCCTCCCCAGGCTGAGACAGCCCTTCGGGAAGCGGTCGCCCTGGGCGTTGATGAGGTCTACCTGGTGAGCGATCGCGCTTTCGCCGGATCCGACACCTGGGCAACGGCGTACACCCTGGCTGCCGCTATCAGAAAGATGGGGCCGGTTGACCTCATCATATGCGGTAAACAGGCTATTGATGGGGACACGGCCCAGGTGGGTCCATCCCTTGCCGACCAGCTCGGGATTCCCTTCGTAGCTTTCATTAAAAAGGTGCGCACAGTCGGCTCCAACGAGATGGTGGTGGAGAGGATGTTCGAAGAAGGCTACGAGGTTGTGAACCTTCCTCTTCCGGGACTCATAACAGTAGTCAAAGAGATAAACGAACCAAGGATGCCCTCCCTTAAAGGCAAAATGAAGGCGAAAAAAATCGAGATCACCACCTTCAAGAGGGAGGACCTGGATGTGAAGGACCCTCACCTCGGCCTCGACGGTTCCCCGACCCGTGTAGTGAAGATCTTCTCCCCCGACCTGTCGCGCTCCGGTGTGAAGTGGCAGGAAGAACCGGCTGAAATGGCTGTAAAGCTTGTAAAAGGGCTGAAAGAGCAGAAAATAATTTAAACCGGATTCCAGATTCCACATTCCAGATTCCAAAAACGTACGCTCACTTATCTGGAATTTGAAATTTGAAATTTGGAATTGAATTTATAGGAGTTTAAAATGGCAGTTATCGTCATCAAAGAAGAGTGCAACGGTTGCGAAGAGTGTCTGGCCTCCTGCCCTTACGAAGCCATCGAGATGGTGGATGGTGCTGCATGGATAAACGAAAAGTGTACCATTTGCCTTGCCTGCATCGAGGCATGCCCTGTTGAGGCCATTATCCAGGAAGAGAGCAAGGTTGAACTGCCCGATCTAGACAAGAATGCCTATTCGGGGATCTGGATCTTCGCCGAACAGAGGAACGGTAAAACCTCCACGGTTGCCATGGAGCTTCTGGGCGCTGGAAGAAAACTGGCCGAAAAAACTGGGGAAAAGCTCACCGCTGTCCTCCTCGGTCATGCCATGGAGGAAGCGGCACGAGAGTTGGTCCATTACGGCGCCGATGAAGTCATTTATGTAGATGATCCCTCCCTTGCCCAGTTCAATGACGGACCTTATGCCTCTGTTTTGAGCGATCTCATTGAGGAGCGCAAGCCATCCATCGTCCTTGCTGGCGCCACTTTTATGGGGCGCTCCTTCATCCCCATGGTCGCATCCCGTGTGAAAACGGGACTCACGGCTGACTGTACCGCTCTGGACATCGATCCTGAAACGGGTGATCTCATGCAAACGAGGCCAGCCTTCGGCGGAAATATCATGGCTACTATCGTTTGTCCGCTGCACCGGCCCCAAATGGCAACGGTACGCCACAAGGTCATGGCGGCGGCGCCGAAGGACC
>JALHUC010000097.1 GCA_022865845.1 bacterium
CCGGAACCCAGAACCCAGAACCCAGAACCCAGAACCCAGAACTTCCTCTCCCCGATAAAACCCCAAAAAAACAGGGTGCAAAGGATCGATATCTCCTCTGCACCCTGCACTTTACACTCTGCACTCGATGTTCTACCAGTTATCGTCGTGCTCCTCCCCGTGGCAATCACTCGTGCAGGATGACCCATTGTAGTTGATGTTAATAGTAGGGGCAAAAACCACATCCGCAACACCGTCGTAAAAATGGTTCAGGCCGCTGCCTGAGCCGGCGCCCTGGTGACAGTCACTGCAGGAGGCTCTACTGCGGTGCCTGTTGTGCTCTCCGGAACTAGGTGGTTGCCCGTGACAGGAGGTGCAGTTGGTTTCCAAGTATGGGCTTCCTTCAGTGTGGCACGAGATGCATACCGGCGCGCTGGAGATGGGCGGGGGATTGATAATATGGCAGGTGGAGCATAGGGAGTCAAAATCGTTTGAATCGGGGACCGCGAGGTTGTGGTTAAGATTGGGCACATCATGGGTGGCGAGATCGTGGCAGTTGTGACAGGAGGCCTGGTTGGCGAAACCGATGTTCACCGTGTGACAGTTAACGCAGACATCGGCGTCGGTTCCAGTAAAAGCCTGGTGGTCGGAGGTGGTGTCCCCGTGGAAGTAAAGAGAACCGTTAGGCTCACGCTGTTCCCCGTCCTCACTGAAGTGACAATCGAGGCAGTTATACCCGGGGGGGTTGGCGGGCTGTGCGGGATTATGGCACAGACTGCATGAGTTGGAGGCCGGGCTGTATGCCAGCGCGTGAAAATCAGCGGATGATTTATCCAGCCAATCGGGGGGGTGAAGGCCCGGTCCATTGGCGTGACAGGTTTGTCCGCCGATGGAAGCGGTAGAACAGGATACAGAGGTAATACCTCCGTCCAGGTCGTCCCCGTGACAAGGCATACAAAGAGTTTCGTCCGACACGGCAACGGTACCGTGATCTTCGATCCATCCTGCAAAATGGTTCCCGTTACCGTCTACCAGGCTGAGAGGCGATTCAGGGTTGACGGCAGAGCAGCTGGAAATAATGGTCGCTAGCACCGTTATTAGTATGATTTGAAGAATTGAATTTCCCAGTCTATTCATATATATCCTCTCTTTAGTTAAACGCTGGTTCTCTTTATTCATAATGAAGTTCTTCCGCCGATTGACCGCATCCTGCTTACACCTGGTTTGATCCAACACCAGATCAATTGGCAGTTTTGCGATTATTTCCATTATGGAAAACAGGGATATTATTAGGTTTAGCTAATGCAAAACCGGGACCACAGAATATGACAATTCGGATTACGCTTAGTGCTTGTTATTGCTTGTAAATCCGCCTCTGTTAATTATATCAGGATATTTTTCTTGAACTGTTTTCATACATCGGTTGAAAATAAGTAACGTAACCCTTTGATTGGATTACATTTTTGTATTATGTTGACTAATTCGGTGGTGGTTTTAAGCTAAGCGATATCTGTTTTTTAGACTAGCTGCTGTCAGATTTCTTTTTGGATATCAATTTTACGATGGAAAGTAATAATTGACCCCCTGTTCTGGCCTGGTCGCCTCTTCAGCAGCGGATAGTGGTCTGTCGAATATGGGGCCGGGAGCTGTCAGATTTGGATGAGGAAAAACAGGATCTGGAATCTAGGGTCTGGTGTCTAGAAAAGGCAGTACGAAGGGCGCAGGGCGACTCGACTGACTCGCCAAGAGCGGAGGACACACCCAGAACCCAAAATTTCCCTTCCCCTATAAATCCCCAAAAAACAGGGTGCAAAGGATCGATATCTCCTCTGCACCCTGCATACAATATTTTGCACTCGATGTTCTACCAGTTTTCGTTGGTGTGGTTCTCCGAGTGGCACTTGCCACTACACCTCCCGCCAATGTTGTATGTAAAGCCAGAGTCTGAAAATTTCACGTCCACATCATTGTCGTAGAAGTGGTTCAGGCCACTACCGGAGCCGGCATCCTGGTGGCACTCATTGCAGGAGACGCCTTCATCTTGGTGTTCCCCGTGTTCCCCTGTGTTGGGCGGACGCCTGTGGCAGGATGTGCAGTTGGTCCGGGAGTAGGGACTGCCGACAATATGGCATGAGGTGCAGACCCGTGCGCTGCCGATGGGCGGATCGGTTATGCTGTGGCACGCGGAGCACTGTGACGTGAATTCATTGGAGGTAGGGACGGCCAGGTTGTGGTCAAGATAGGGTTTTTCGTGAATCTCATGGCAGTTGTGGCAGGATCCCTGATTGCCGAAACTGATGTTCGCGGTGTGGCAGTTTACGCACACCTGAGCCTCGTTAGCAGTGAAGGTTTTGTGTTCTGCTGAGGTGTTCCCGTGGCTGAAACTGCTTCCTGCAGGGATGCGTTGGGTTCCGTCTTCGCTGAAGTGGCAGTCCAGACAATTGTATCCAGGCGGCAGGGAGAGCGGTGCGGCATCGTGACAAATACTGCAATAGTTGGAGGCCGGGCTGTATGCCAGCGCGTGAAAATCAGCGGATGATTTATCCAGCCAATCGGGGGGGTGAAGGCCCGGTCCATTAGCGTGACAGGTTTGTCCGCCGATGGAAGCGGTAGAACAGGATACAGAGGTAATACCTCCGTCCAGGTCGTCCCCGTGACAGTCTATGCAAAGGGAGCCATCGGGCTTGGCATACGACCCGTGTCCCTCGATCCAGTCGCCCGGGTGATCCCCGTTAGCGTCCAGCAAACTCAGGGGTGAATCCTGGTTGGCGGCGGAGCAGCCGAAGATCACGGCAGCAAGGGCTGTGATCAATAGTATATGTTTGAGGGTGGATATATAATGTCTCATCTTTTTCCTTCCGTTACCAGTTTACCTCTGACTCCATTTTCCTGGGTACTGGGTACTGTATTAATTATGACACTGCACACACTTCCCGTCGTTCCTGTTCCCGTGACACACGACACAGGATCCGGGGTCGATGCGTCCGTCGATCTGGTGCTGGACGAGGTAATCTCCCCGGTGAGGCAGGTTGCGATCCGGACGGTCTCCCCCCTTCAGGGCAGGTGTCAGCGCGTCGCTGGTGGCGTGACACTCCAGACACAGCGGTTCGCCGTGACATGAGTTACACAGGTCCTGAGCCTGACCGGCATAGGTTCCGTGGTGAAGGAGAAAC
>JALHUC010000098.1 GCA_022865845.1 bacterium
AAGAAAGGGAGGTAGTTTCATGTCACCGGCTGTGAAAAGTATCCTCTGCTGCGTCGCCATGGGTCCGAATTCGGAATGGGTGATGTTAAGGGCCCTGGAGGAAGCAGGCGCTCACGATGCGAGAGTTCATATACTTCATATAATTCCCGTTTTTGATGCCGCCATGGCCACACCAATAGTTTCCTTTATGGGTGAGGAAAAATTTCGGCAGCTTATCAGTGAACACAAGGATGAAACGACCTCGGCCATTAAAAATGAGATCGAAGAATTAAAGGACCGGATCCTGGAAGAGCATCTGGATGAATCAACTGATCGGATCCAGGGCATTCACGTTTTCGAGGGGGATCCGGAACTGGAAATTCTTCACATGGCCGACGAGCTTGATGTAGATATGATCGTAATGGGGACCCACACCAAGGGGCTTACCCAGTACACATTCATGGGCAGCGTTGCCAGGAAGGTGCTGAAAAGGGGCCGGGTTCCCATGCTTCTGGTGCCTCCCCTTACTGCTTTAACAAGGTAAACAATGAGTAAAACGAGCAGCGGTGAAATCGGTATTGATACAGAGAGGGCGTGGTTTCTCTATGTAGGAGAGATCAAGACTGCCGGGTTAAACCGTTTTCTGGTCGACCCCCTTTCAAAGCGTTACGGAAAACCAGCTGAGTGTATCCACATTGTACCGGATGTGCTTGCTTATTATCCGGAAGACATCTTCCTGGTCGTCGGTCCCGGTTCAGACCATGCCGGCCCGGATGCCCAGGGAAGGACAAGCTCACGGATGGCTGCCTCACAGTTCGCCGCTATGGTGAGCGCCGATGAGGTTGTCAAGGCCCTGGTCGATCAAATCCTGGATATACAGGGTGAGCTGGTGCTTAACGTCTTTGAATCGTCTCCAGAGCTTACCCTCGCTGCCGATGACCGGATAAAGGTGATCGGTCCTGATCCTCAAGTTGCCGTATCCATGAACAACAAGCTGTATCAGTATGAAATGGCTGCCCACCTGAATCTGCCCGTACCGGAAGGTTCGGCCTGTCCAGGTTTGAGTGAGGCTTTGAAATATGCCGAGGGGATCTTTTCCCGCGGACGGAAGGCGTTTGTATCCGCCGCTTACAGCGCGGGCGGTTCCAACTCCCTTGTGGCCTCCACAGGAGAAGAGATCGCATCCCGGTTTAAAAGTGTTTCCGACAGTCTTCTGGTAACCGAATATATCGAGCACCGGTACGATCCTACCGTTCTGGGTCTTGTTGCCGGTGAGGGCAACGTCTATATAGCTTCTGTGGCCGACCAGAATATCCACGGCACCCGTTTCATGGGTTCCACCTTCCCCACGGTACTAGGGCAGGAGACAGTCTCCAGGCTGAAGGAGATCACACAGATAGTGGGAAACCACATGGGGAGTCAGGGGTACAGGGGAGTATTCGGCTGCGATTACATCGTGGATGAAAAGGGTGAGATCTGTTTCATCGAGGTGAACGCGAGGAAACAGGGAACGACCATGGAGACGACCCTTGCCATGATCCACAGCCTGCCGGGAAGACCAACCTTTCCTGAACTGGAGATGATGGCTGTTCTGGATGGTCGTTTGCCGGAGGGCCTCGAGGTGATGGATTCGGTGAACGGCCCCCTTTGCTGGGGAACCTACAATTACAAGGCCTCCGATGATTTTCTGGTGAAAAATTACGTGCCGCCCTCGATGGACGAGGAGAACCTTTTCGAAGAAGCCATGGCCGGAAGGGGTGGACATGTTGTTCTGGATCATGTAGGACCGCAAACGAACATTGCAGCAGGAGGGTTCGTGGCCAGGGTAGTGGCGGCCGGGCCAACCCCCGATGATGTCAGAAAAGGACTCAAGGCAGGTACACAGCAAGTGCACGCAAGTATTAAATAAGAAAACCTCGTAAAAAGTCTCTTCGAGGTTTCTAAATGGCGCTCACGCCGCTGACATGACTGTTGGATGGACTTTTTGCATGTCCATCAAGTGAACACAATTGGACCACGACCGAAAAGGTCTTAAGGAGGAATCCGAAGTGAAGCAGAACGGAAAGAAGGAACAGGTGGAGTGTCCTGGCGATGAAACGCTTCTCCTCAATATGCAGGTGTCTGAGGAAGACCGATCCATTGCCCTTGAAAGATCCGGGGAGGTCAGAAGGTTAGACCAGGAATATTTCAGTATGAAGGATAAGATCCCGACCGGTCTTGCGCTGGGAGACCAGTACCGGGAGAACAGGAAACGGATTCTAAAGGTTCTCGGGGGGACCGAGAAGGACTGGAAAGATTACAAATGGCACCTTAGGAACCGCATCGGGAAGGTAGATGTCCTGTCGAAGATACTCAACCTTTCCGATGAGGAAAAGTCTCAGATCCAGAAGTCTGGTGAGCAATACAGGTGGACTATCTCACCCTACTATGCAAGCCTCATGGACCCCGACAACAGGAAATGTCCCATAAGGATCCAGGCCGTTCCCAGCATCAAGGAGGTCCTTGACACCTCGGAAGTCAGTGACCCCATGATCATAAAGTACAACAGCCCGGCGCCTCTTATCTCAAGGCTTTACCCCGACAGGCTCATTATCAACGTCACCAATGCGTGCGCCATGTTCTGCCGTCACTGCCTGAGACGCAAGGACATCGAGTTCTCGGATGTGACCTATCCCGCGGAAATGCTGGATCAGGCCATCGATTATGTCCGCAAGAACCCTGAGATCAGGGATGTCCTCCTTACGGGGGGCGATGCTCTGTCCCTTTCTGATGAAAAGCTCGACTACATCCTCACGCAACTGGATCAGATCCCCCATGTGGAGATCAAGCGTTTAGGTTCGCGTATGCCGTGTGTCGTGCCCCAGAGGATCACGCCGCAGTTGTGCAAAATGCTTGAAAAGCATGACCCTGTCTACCTCAGCACCCAGTTCAACCATCCCAAAGAGATAACTCAAGAGGCTAAAGAAGCCATCGACAGGCTCACCCGCTCCGGCATAATAGTCAGGGATCAGACCGTGCTGCTCAAGGGGGTCAACAACGACAAGCATATCATGAAGAAACTCATGCAGGAGCTTCTCCGAATCAAGGTAGTCCCCTATTACATCTTCAACTGCAAGAAGGTAGAAGGAATCCGTCACTTTCGCTCGCCCATCGCGGAAGGGATCGAGATAATCGAACACATGCGCGGTTACACCTCGGGCATGGCGGTGCCTGCTTACATAATCACCGCTCCCGATGGCAGGGGAAAGACCCCCATGTATCCCCAGTATCTGCTCCAGCCCGGCATACACGGCAAGGCCCTCATACGCACCTGGGGCGGGCACGTCCTCGAGTACGACGACGAGGCAGAGGCTGAAAATGGTGTGATCTGGTGATCCGTAACCGGATCCTGGAGTGTGCCGCATCGCGCAGGATCCAGGCCCTGGATCTGCTCGAATCCCTGATCAATGTCAACAGTTACTGGGGCAATCCAGAAGGTGTGAACCGGGTAGGGGCGTTGGTCCTGGATCAGATCCCCCCAGCTCTGAAACGGGAGTACTCCGTTGATAGTAAGGGGGTACAGCACCACATCCTGACAGGTCCTTCGGGTGTAAAGGAAAAGATCCTTCTCGTGGGACACCTGGACACCGTGTTCCCTCCGGAATCCGCAACGACCCCCTTTGACATAAACGACGGAAAGATCATGGGGCCCGGTACCGCTGATATGAAGGGCGGCATCGTGGTCATGGTCCAGGCTCTGAGGGTTCTCGAAGAATTGGGTCTTTTAGAACAGATCCCTTTCAGGATCCTGATGAACGGTGATGAGGAGGTGGGTTCGCCCTTCTCCTCGAAGATAGTTCGGGAAATAGCTGCCGAAGCCTCCTGTGGTCTCATCTTTGAGTGCGGGGGCCTGGACAACCAGGTTGTGGTGGGTAGAAGGGGTGTCATACGCTTTAACCTCACCGCCACTGGCAAAGCACGCCACGCCGGAGTCAAGGAAGGGCCCAAGGCCAGCGCTATTGTTGAGCTTGCCCGGATGGTCCTGGCGCTGGAGGGGCTTAACGACCAGGGCAGAGGCATCTCCATCAACGTGGGCACCGTCCAGGGAGGGGAGGCCAACAACATCGTCCCGGATCTTGCCAGGGCCAGCTTCGAATTCCGGTTCCGGGACAGCGATGCGGAAAAGGAGATCCTGTCGAAAGTTCAGGAGATCGTCTCCTCCGTGACCACCCCCGGGTGCGGGGCAACTCTGGAAACCCTTCACCGACGCCCGTGTATGGTTTCGGTGCCGGGCAGCGATGAACTTGTCTCAACGCTTATGGACACGGCCAGGGAACTGGGCCAGTCGGTGGATACGGAGGAGCGGGGAGGTGCGTCCGACGGCAACTTCCTGTCCGAGATGGGTGTGCCTGTGATCGATGGCCTCGGCCCGATGGGGGATCATGATCATTCGCCGGAGGAATACATCCTGGAGAAGTCGCTGTATGAGAGGATAGAGTTAACCGCTCTCCTGCTCGTACGGCTTGCAGGATTGGATGTCGACTAAGCGACGAAGCGACTTAGCGAAAAAGCAAAGTCAAAAGCTAATTTACCACAGCACAGCCATTCCCAGGCTGCACCACAGGGTTACACAGGGTAAATCTAAATCAAGGGGGAAACAATTCCTGTATAAGATGCAAAAGCTGTTATCGCAGAGGGCCGCCCGTCTTCGCTTTTAGCTCCGACGTGGCACGCAGGGGACGCAGAGAAAGGCTGATATCCAGGTACTTCATGAATCTTGTTTTTCAATTTTTTACTGAAAATCCGGTTATTGCCGGTTTTCTTGTTCTTGTACTAATAGAACAAGTACTTTTGCTTTTCCCAGGAACGTACCCATACACCCTCGGGTTTCCGGTCAAGATCATCCCAATTGACATAGAAGATGAAAGAACCAGGGAACTCCTGGTAGAATCTCTGGTCCGCAAAAGGTGCCGGGTCCGCATATCCGGAAGTACTGTCTATTTCAGGAAAATGCTCCCTGAAGGTGTGTGGGGTCCCCAACTGTTGATAGGTCAGATCCTGCTGGAGGGCAGGAACAGGGCCATAATCCGTATGGCTCCAATAGCCTTGCTGGGTATTGCGTATCTTTTCCTGATGTCGATCGGTGAATTTACATTTTCCGGAATCTTCTTCGCACTAATCGTAGCGGTCCTCGTTTATTTGTTTATCCGTTGGTACGTTAGAAAGATCAGTATTCTATTTTGAGAGGATTAATACAGAGATTGCTTCGGCTTTGTCTACTGCCTAGCAATGACACAGCCTATATCGCCCTTCGCACCTGGCGAGAGAGTCGAGGCGGTCTCTACGTTTAAATAAACGCTTTCAAAGGCACGGAGCATTTCTCTGGACTCTGGACCCTGGACTCTGAACGCAGGAGTTATCCGCCGGATAACTCCTTGCCTCTTGCCCCATCAGCCTGCCTGATGTAAGTATTGACGAAGCAAAATTCAACCTGCCTCGCGTAAAGACGCAAAGAAAGATAAAGGTCTGGAGATTTATTAAACTCTTATTTGATTGTTTTTTTTTACTGCGTCCCCTGCGTCTCTAGCGAGTCATATACTTCGAGTGACGAGCGAGCGAGAGGAAGCTTTTGTTTTTGGATTTTAGATTTTGGATTTTGGATCAACTCAGAAGGAGTTACCTTGAGCGAAGAAAAGACCGTAGGAACAGACTTCATCAGGCAGATCATCGCCGAGGACCTGGCATCGGGCAAGCACAGCACCGTGGTAACACGATTCCCGCCGGAGCCCAACGGGTATCTTCACATCGGTCACGCCAAGAGCATCACCCTGAACTTTGGCGTTGCCAGAGAGGTTCCAGGGGGGCGTTGCCATCTGCGTTTCGACGATAGCAACCCCGAGACGGAAGATGCGGAGTATATCGAGGCCATTAAACAGGATGTGAAATGGCTCGGTTACGACTGGGGCGACCACCTGTTTCATGCATCAGATTACTTCGAGGAGCTGTACACCTTTGCCGTGCACCTGATCAAGTCGGGAAAAGCTTACGTTTGCAGCCTTAATGAAGAGGATATCCGCAAATACCGCGGTACGGTGACAAAGGCCGGCACTGGCAGTCCCTACCGGGACCGCTCTGTGGAGGAGAACCTGGATCTATTGGGCCGCATGCGGGCAGGTGAGTTTGCCGATGGTGAGCATGTCCTGCGGGCAAAGATCGACATGGCTGCTTCCAACATGAAGATGCGCGATCCTCTCCTGTACCGTATCCGCCACGCCCCTCACTATCGAACAGGCAGCGACTGGTGCATCTACC
>JALHUC010000099.1 GCA_022865845.1 bacterium
AGGCTTCCTCTCGCCCGCTCATCACGCCATCGGCGTGATTCGCTAGAGACGCAGAGAACGCGGTTAAGTTCAAACCAGATCAGGGTTAAATCTTGTCGGGCTGTTGCTTTCCCCTGCGAGCCCTGCGACTCTGCGCGAGACGGATCTTGTTTTTGACTTCAGATTGCCGCGTCACCCTCGACCACCTCGGTGTTCCTCGCAATGACAACATAGGAGGTTCCAGGTTTCTCCCCCTCACCCTCTCACCCACTCTCCCCCTCTTTACGCATTTTCCGCCCTACGCCCCTTGGCACGTCGAAGCTTCAGCGAAGACGGCTACGCCCTGCTTCTACCATGCCCCTCAACACGCCCTCCACATCCTCTGCTGTCACAAGCGATTCCCCGATGAGTACAGCCCGATATCCCAGGGCTGCCATGCGCACCACATCCTCGGGAGTCCGGATCCCGCTTTCCGAAACCGACTGTACCCCCGGCGGAAGTTTCTCGGCCAACTGCTCTGACACCCCAATATCCACCTGGAGGGTGACAAGGTTCCTGTTGTTGACCCCGATAAGGTCCGCACCAGCATCAACGGCACGTTCAAGCTCGGCACCGTCGTGCACCTCCACAAGCGCTCGTAAACCATCCTCCCGGGCTATACCAATATAAGAAGTCATCTCAGCATCGGAAAGCATCCCCGCAATAAGCAGTACCGCCGAAGCTCCAAGCCCTGCGGCGAGATGGATCTGATATGGATCGACCACGAAATCTTTCCACAGGAGAGGAAGGGAGGTATGCCGGGAGATCTCACGGAACAGTTCAGGAGAGCCGCCGAAATGCTGTTCTTCCACCACAACGCTCACTGCCTCGGCACCCCCCCTGGTGTAGTATCCTGGAAATGTGACGGGATCGGCCTGCCCCATAATATCCCCACGGGAGGGGCTTCGTCTCTTGACCTCGGCTATGACGCCGCAATCACCAACATCTGGCGGCAGGAACACAGGGGGACGAACCCGATCCATGGCGGCGGGATCCGGGAACTTCTGTTTCCAGCCAGCTACATTGGATCGGGCGGAAATGGCCGCCTTTTCAAGGAAGCTGCTCATGTTAAGCCTTCTGATGCGGTTATGCCCTTCACTATCTCCAGAACATTTAACGCACTGCCGGAATCGATGGATTCACCTGCCATTTTCATCCCCTCATCCATGTCAGCGGCTTTCCCGGAAACAAGAAGGGCTGCACCAGCGTTGACGATAACCGCATCCCTTACCGCCCCGTGTGCCCCCTTTAGCAACTCCAAAGACAGGGCAGCGTTGTGCTCCGGCTCTCCGCCTTTAAGGGAATCGAGCTGGTGTGTTTTTATCCCGAGTTCATCCGGGTCCAATGTTTTCAGCTCTATGAACCCATCCTGGTAAAGGTGGGCGATGGTGGTCGGGGCGCACACAGAGATCTCGTCGAGACCGTCCTGAGAGGCCACTACCATGGCTCTTTCGCACCCCAACTTGCCCAGGACTCCGGCAATAAGCTCCACCAGATCTACAGAGTAAACACCCATGACCTGGCGCCTTACACCCGCCGGGTTGCAGAGGGGGCCGATGAGGTTAAAGAGGGTCCGGATGCCCATCTCCTGGCGCACAGGAGCCACCGATTTCATGGCAGGGTGGTAGAGAGGAGCAAAGAGGAAGGCAAAACCTGCTTCTTTGAGGCACCGGGCAGCCACTTCCGGAGACACATCGATGCGAACTCCCAGCGCCGTCAGGAGATCCGCGCTCCCGCACAGGCTTGATACCGATCTATTGCCGTGCTTGGCCACACGGGCGCCCGCCCCGGCAGCTGTCAGCGCTGCGAGGGTCGAAACGTTGACCGTACCGGCGCCATCCCCACCGGTTCCGCAGGTGTCAATAAGATCCTTTGCCGTGGCCTCGTCCAGCCCCGGAAGCCTTACGCAGCGGTCCCTCAAAGCTGTGGCAGCGCCGGCGATCTCCTCCTCAGTCTCCCCCTTGAGACGCAGCGCGGTCAAAAAAGCCCCGATCTGTGCTCCGGTAGCCTGACCCTCCATAATGGCACCAACAGCTTCAGTCATGGCCTCGACATCCAGGCTCTGCCCCTCTACGATCCTGCCCAGGCTCTCACGCAGCATGACGCATACCTCCACTTAATCTGAGAAAATTCTTAAAAATGGCATCTCCACCCACTGAACCAAAGGATTCCGGATGGAACTGAACACCCTCCACGTTATACTGACGGTGCCGGACGCCCATGATCTCACCGTCCTCCGAAGTGGCCGTTACCTCCAGGATTTCTGGCAGCGTCTCTCCCTCAAGGGCAAGAGAGTGATACCGGATGGCCTCGAAGGGGTTGGGGAATCCGGTGAACAGGCCCTTACCCGAATGGGATATGAGGGAGGATTTTCCGTGCATGAGCTGCCCGGCGTGGACAACCCGTCCACCGAAGACCTGACCGATAGTCTGGTGACCCAGGCAAACACCCAGAACCGGGATCTGGCCGGAAAAAACGCTCACCGCCTCCATACTGATCCCGGCTCCCTCAGGGCGTCCGGGACCCGGGGATATCACAAGGTGGGTGATGGGCATCCTTTCCATTTCCCGAACCGATATTTTATCGTTTCGCACAACCTCCACACGGTCCGTCATGGTGCTGACAGACTGGTAGATGTTGTAGGTAAACGAGTCGTAGTTATCGATGATGAAAATCATTGTTTTGCTCCCTTCGGTCGGTAGATCTATTCCAGATCCCAGATTCCAGAGCTGTATGATCCAAAATCCAAGATCCAAGAATTTCTCTGCGGCCCTCCGCGTACTCCGCGGTAAATCAGTTTTTGATCTTCTTCTGCGTTCGGGTCTGAAGTTTTTTCGCCAAGTCGCTTAGTCTGCCCTGAGTCCCGCCGATGGCAGGATCGAAGGGTCGCCCCGTCTAGGTCTTCTTCTGGCTCCTGCCTTTCCGCACCACGCACTGATTTTACGCCCTGCGCCCTTCGCCCTGCGCCCTGCTTTCCTCCTCAAACCTTACTTTCCCAAACGCCCGGACCATAGCGGCCGCCTTATGGGCGATCTCATCCCGCTCCCGTTCGGGAACCGAGTCGGCGACGATCCCGGCTCCTGACTGAATATATGCTCTTCCCCCAGAGTAGAAGATCGACCTTATGGTA
>JALHUC010000100.1 GCA_022865845.1 bacterium
CGCGATATAAGAAATCTGGGATTAAATACGCGCCAGGTGGCCAGGTTCTCCGCAAGGGTGACAGCGCTGAGGGAGAAAATCCTCCTTTACCAGGGCCGCATAGACAGCATATACAAGAGGACCGGTCTGACCGAGTGGCGTATGGGTCAGTTGGTAAAAAAGGCCAGGGATGGAGGGGCCAAATCCGCTGCACGTGTGGCAGGCATGTCCATCGCTCAACTGGACAGCTACCGCCAGTTGGTGCGGGATTCCAGAAAAAAGCTCAAAGAGGTAGAAAAAGAGGCAGCCATGCCTTGCGGAAACATCGTAGTGGATGGTGAGAAGATCCGCCTGGCGGAGATCAGAGCCCGGGATGCCAAGCAGGAGCTTGTAGAGGCCAACCTTCGCCTGGTCGTGAGCATCGCGAAAAAATATACCAACAGAGGCCTTCAGTTCCTGGATCTCATTCAGGAAGGCAACATCGGCCTCATGAAGGCGGTGGATAAATTCGAATACCGCCGTGGCTACAAGTTTTCCACCTATGCGACCTGGTGGATACGTCAGGCTATAACAAGAGCCATCGCTGATCAGGCGAGGACCATTCGTATTCCGGTCCACATGATAGAAACAATCAACAAGCTCATTAGAACCTCGAGACAACTGGTGCAGGAGTTGGGCCGGGAACCCATGCCCGAAGAGATCGCAGTGAAGATGGATCTCCCGCTGGACAAGGTGCGCAAAGTTCTCAAGATAGCCAAAGAGCCCATCAGCCTGGAAACCCCCATAGGGGAAGAGGAGGATAGCCACCTCGGAGATTTCATCGAAGACAAGAAGGTTATCTCTCCGGGAGACGCTGTGGTACACGCCAGCCTGAAGGAGCAGGTGCGGGCCGTCCTTGAGTCCCTCACTCCCAGAGAGGAGAAGGTGTTGAAAATGCGCTTTGGCATTGACGAGCGCACGGACCACACCCTCGAGGAGGTTGGTCAGAATTTCAGCGTGACAAGGGAAAGAATACGGCAGATCGAGGCAAAAGCCTTACGGAAGTTGCGGCATCCAAGTAGGTGCAAAAAACTCAAACCATTTTACGAAGATTGATCGCTTCAGGCCTGCTTTCGTAAAATGGTGTAACGGAGTATCGGTGTAATCACGCCGCTGGCTTGACAGGCGGATGTCGGGGTTTAATAAGTATTTCACTCCGATACACCGTCACTTCCAAACACCGATACAAATGTATTTCGAATTGTTGAATGATGATTTTAACAGATGATTTTACAGATGTTGACAGATGGTACAATTCGAGATATCTATACATGTTCGGGCCCATAGCTCAGTTGGTTAGAGCCACCGGCTCATAACCGGTAGGTCCTCCGTTCGAGTCGGAGTGGGCCCACCAAATAAGAGGTAGCGGATTTGACAATTTTGTTCAGGATAAAGGATGATGCAGGAGTGAGGGAAGACCTCACGGAAAAAGGGGCCCGACCATGAGGGTCCCAGAAAAAGGCCTGGCAGCACCCTACCAGCCCTGACGCCAGAGAACCAGGTGCACTCCAAAAGGAGTGCACCTTTTTTATTCGCTTGCCATTGGTGTAAAGAATTGAAAAAAGTTCCGACCGTTAAGCAGATCATTAAAACCATAGAAGAGATCGCCCCAAGGGCTCTCGCATTGCCCGGAGACCCCGTGGGTCTGCAATGCGGTGAACCGGACAGGCTTGTGAGCCGTCTGATGGTATCCCTGGACGCCACCCTGGAAACGGTAACCCAGGCAGCGGAACTTAACGTAGACCTGCTTGTCACACACCATCCTCTTCTGTTTGAACCACTGACCCAGGAAAACATTCTCGGACCTGCGGCCAAGGCCCTTGTCAGGGCGATCCGCGAGGATCTGGCCGTTTATAGCGCTCACACCAATCTTGACGCCTCCGCGGACGGGATCAACGATTCCTTTGCCAGCCTGCTCGATCTGCGTGAACGGAGAGTTCTGCAGTCAAGCAGCCCTGAGTATTTCAAAGTGGTGGTTTATGTTCCCGGGGAGCAGTTGGAGCGGGTGAGGTCAGCTGCCTTCAGAGCGGGAGGCGGCCAGGTGGGAGATTACAGCGGCTGCTCTTTCTCAATCGAGGGTGTGGGTACCTTTCACCCTGGTGAAGGCACATCTCCCACGATAGGGCTGCCAGGGTGCGATGAAAAGGTTCAGGAAGCACGGCTTGAAATCTCCGTGCAACCGGCAGTCCTGGGGGCGGTTCTTGCCGATGTGCGGGCGGCCCACCCTTATGAGGAGCCTGCTATTGATGTGTATCCTGCGATATCCAGCATCCCGGGCGCCGGTTTCGGCATTGCCGGGGTGCTCCCACAGTCAGCAACAGTGGGGCAGGTTGCAGCCAGGGTCGGTTCTGCGCTGAATGCAGGCTCTATGAGACTTGTGGGGAAGAAGGGCAGAAAAGTAAAACGTGTTGCTGTGTGTGCCGGGAGCGGGGCTTCCCTTCTCGACGCCGCTGCCGCAGCCCGAGCCCAGCTGTATATTACGGGGGACGTGAAATACCATGACGCCCGAAAGGCTGAGGAAATTGGTATCAATTTACTGGATGTTGGGCATTTTCCCCCTGAGAGGTACGGGCTTAATCGCTTCGGGAAGCTTCTTGAAAAGAAGCTTGCAGGACTGGGGTTAAAAATACAGGTTTCATATGCCAAGGAGAGAGATCCCTTCGTACCGGTATCGTGATCATGGGACGAAAGGGCTGGAAAGTATAATTCAAGGAGGAAGAAGGTGAAGAGCATGCTTGACAGACTGGTAACTTTGCAGGAAACGGATGAAAAGATCGTAGCTTTTCAAAAAGAGGAGGAGCAGATCCCGCGGGAGATTCAGGAGAAGGAAAAAACCGTTGGTATTCTCGAGGAGGAATACAACCAGATTCGATCCACTATTGATGAACTCGAGAAGCAGATCTTAGATCTTAACTTCGAACTCGTGGAGGTCAAAGAGAACCAGCGACGATCCCAGGCTCGAGCTTTAGCGGTCAAGACCCAGAGGGAGTATCAGGCCGTTCAGAGGGAGTCAGATGTCGCCAGGAAGCGCCGCGGTGAGCTGGAAGCCCAGATCAAGGAGTTTATTGAGGAAAAAGGGGTGATCGAGGAGAGCTGCCACGAAGTAGAATCCAAGATGGGGGATGAGGCAAAGGTCCTCAAAAAGGAGCGTAACGAGGCCGATAGCCGGTTGAAAAAACTCCAGAAAGAGCGAGAGGGCCTTGAAAAAACACGGGCGGTGGAAGCGGACCTCATCGATCCGGTGCTTCTGGGTAAATACCAGAAAGTCTTTGAACGCTACAGGGGCAAAGGTGTTGTCAGGGTCGGCGGAGGGGTGTGCAA
>JALHUC010000101.1 GCA_022865845.1 bacterium
GAGGCTCACCATAGTCTTTATTCCATAGGGCTTCGTCAGCTTGCTCACCGCAGCCATCATGGGAACAGGCCCGATGGCCACGACCACATCGATGGGGCTTCCCTCTTCGATGAGACCTTCCAGGACGTTGGTCACAAAACCTTTTTGGCCGTAGCTGCCGTCATCCGTACAGACCTTAACCTCGGTACTTGCCTTGACCATTTCATCTTCCATTATGAGCAGGTCTTTGGATCGGGCGCCCAGTATGGAGATCACCTTGCTCCCGGCCTCCTTGAAACCCCGGGCAATGGGGTGAACCGGGGCGATCCCTATGCCGCCTCCCACAATGACGACAAGGCCCAGCTTTTCGATATGGCTGGGAAGACCCAGGGGGCCCACCACATCGTCCAGTTTGTCTCCCTGATTAAGTCCGCCCATGAGCATGGTGCTCTTGCCCACCTCCTGGAAAACCAGGGTTATGGTACCAGCCTCCCGGTCACTATCGGCGATGGTGAGTGGAATTCGCTCTCCCATGCTTCCCACTCGGAGAATCACGAACTGACCCGGCTGGGCCTTCCTGGCGATATAGGGCGCGTCTACATCCATCCAGTGGACATCGTGCGACAGGTTCACTTTCTTCCTGATAGTAAACACTTTTACTACTCCTCCTTTAGTTCTCCCACTTGGAGCCCGAAGCAACCCAACGAAGTGTCAGAACCTCAGACGCCGGGGATTCGTTCAGAGCTTTGCCCTGAAGCAGATTGACAATGAAGGTGTGGGTTCCCTCCATGTCGAAGGGAATGTCATCAGCGTGTTTAGTCTGAAGGGCGCGTGAAAATTCCACAACCCATCTGCCTGCGACCCAACCACCTACGCCCCTCACGTCAGATGCGCTGTCCTCAGGCCCACAGGGTGAATAAGAAGCTATCTCGGGGCCAGAATATTTAAAAGGTAGCACGATTTCAAAGGGAAGGCGACCCCTATCAAAATCCATGCGCGCCCATCTCTCACCAACTTTCCGGCGGGTGCCGAAAGCCATATATCGAGGCATGCGCAAGGTGATCAGCTTCCCTTCAAAGGCATGGCTGCCGACTCCCTCCTTGCCTGCACGCCACATCCATAGATCGAAGACCTTCCTGCCCTTTTTCCACCTGGACTCTTCCTCCTCATCCATCACCCAGTCGATAGCGATCCCGTCATTGAGGAGAGGCAAGCGACTGTACATGTCCCTGGTCAGATAAAGCTGGGCAGCATCGCAGATGGACACCGGGAGTGCGGATCATATCAGGCCAATGACCTCCCGCATCTCTCTCCCTGCTTCCTCGGCCACAACCTCATCAATAAACAACGCAATGTACCTCTCTATCCACTCACAGGTCGCAAGAAGGCCGTCCATCGTGTCCTCACTGGCCTCAACCGCAACCAAAGGCTGCTCAGACCTTCGGCCAAGGCGAGCCTGCAATAAATCCTTGATCCTCTCCCTGGACTGGGTAAGGAGGTTATCATCGCTCTCCTCGAATTCCAGCTCCAGCTCCAGCTGTCCACCATGTTCCAGAAAAGTCTCCTCATCAACCTTCTGGGCGACCCTCATCAGAAGTTCATAGCCGGCCAGCATTACCGTCTTTTTACTTGGTGTTTCTCCGGGAGTGAATTTGAAGGTACCCCCATCAAGGGCAACGAGGGATTGAGCTGCCGCTTCACCTTCAAGGCTGCCCCGGCTGGCATGAACCACAAAACCACATTCAAAGTAGAGGCTCCCTTCACCGGAAGACCCGTACCAAAGAGTCAGCTTGCCGGATTTGCCCCCCATATTGATGAGCTGGATTATATCCGCAAGGGAGAACTCTCCGAGGGTACCTGTCAGGCAGTCTGATTGGATGGTCAATAGTACTCCTATGGGCAATGCTTAATTCCAAGTTTCAAAAAGGGCTTTCTCACGCTCGTTCGTCTCGCCTTCGGCTTAACTCACTAGAGGCGCAGGGAGCGCAGAGAAGTTCTAATCAAATAAGGGTTATATCACACCACCTTTTTGTTTTTCCCTGCGGGCTCTGTGTCTCTGCGTGAGACCGCCTTTATCGCTTTCAAAGGAATCGTGCCTTTCCTTTTTTTCGCCAGGTCGCTCAGTCTGCCACGGCGAAGTCCGAAGGACGAAGATGGGTCGCTAAGTCGCTATTTCCTGTCATCAATTTATATCCATGGGCATGAAAAGCGTCAAGTTCCAGGGGGTCGCCAGGAACTTTTATCGTCCCGACCATGTTACGTTGGTTGACTGCTACTTGCGGCACGTGGTAGTTCATGACTCCATGAAGATCATAAGTGCGGAACTACACGATCAGGCCTTCACACCTGAGCAGATCCCTGAACCGGAGTTGCCCCAGATCGCCGTATTCGGGAGATCCAACGTGGGAAAATCATCTCTTTTAGCGACCATGATGCGCCGGAAAAAACTGGTAAAAATAAGCTCCACCCCCGGCAAGACCAGAGGAATCTTCTACTACAGGGTTAACGATATCCTGCTGCTGGTGGACCTCCCGGGCTACGGCTTTTCCAAGGCGCCCAAGGTCATGGCAGCCCAGTGGCAATCCCTGGTGGAGGCCTATCTGGATAAACCGCCCGGCCCAACTTTGGCCATGCACCTCATCGATATACGCCACCCACCCACTGCGGACGATCACGCTGTCCGTAACATCCTGGAGGAAAGACAGATACCCATCCTGGTGGTGGCAACCAAAGGGGACAAGCTTTCCAGGTCAAGGCGCATGAAGTCCTTACAGGTTATGGCAAAAGAGTTCGATGTGCCCAACGGTACCATTTTCCCGGTGTCAGCGAAGGATGCCTCTCTACCGACCGATCCCGTCTGGGAATCCATCCTCACTTTTATCGATGGTGTGGAGTAGAGCTCTGACAGGCAGCCAGGCTCCGGCCCCGGTGAACCTGAAGAAGCTGTACCTGTGCCTTCTCGCTGTGACCCTTATCATCGGAAGCATGTCCCTTGTTTCCCTGCTGAAGATAAGGGGCAGCATCGATGAGCTGGCAACGGTCCATGACCCGAGGGCCGACTGGATCGATAAGGTCCGGCACTGTGTCAAGTGCATATAAAATTGTGCATATAAAATTGGTACATCCGGGAAGGTGGTTTAAAAATTCGAGATTCGTGATTCGTAAAAGCAGTGAACGGTGAATAGCCATCCCCTCCACCATATTCACGCTTTCAACCTCATTCTGCGTTCTAATACATTCTGCATTCCAGTTTTTCAGAAATCACGCTTTTACTAGGCATTAATCCTTTCTCAGCGTTCGAAGCCTGTCAC
>JALHUC010000102.1 GCA_022865845.1 bacterium
CGCGTTACCACCCCGATTCCCCCGCGGTACGGGGACTCTCGGTGGGCAAGGGTTGATGACTTCGCAAAAAGTCATCACCGCGCCCCGTGCGGGGCGCCCAGAACAATGATTTGCCGAGCAATTCGTTGTTCTGTGAGGAAAGCGGAAACGACGCTTTTCACTTTCCGTGGAGCAAAAAGACCCGTCTGGTTTTTTTGCGACCCCATTTCGCGCCCCGTGGGGGCGCCCGGATCAACGATATGCGGTGTAAATCGTTGATCTGTGAGGGAAGCGGAAACGACGCTTTTCGCTTTCCGTGGAGCAAAAAGACCCGTCCGGTTTTTTTGCGACCCTACTAAAGTTCGCCCATCTCCTGTAACGGGGAGAATCCGTCCTACCCTACTAAAACAGCTATTTCAGGCAGGAAGCTCGGGAGGGAAAGGTCATTCTGGACCGCCGGGGAAGCTTTCAGCCAATGGCTGCCCCTCTCTTTGACGCTCCGAACCGGATGACCGCTCTCCGTCTTCGCTTCTCGTATTCTTTTTTATATATTTCCCAAGCACTTAAACTTGGAAAACAAAGATCTGACCTGTCAGTACAAAAATATCTTTAAAACGGCACGTTTTGAAGATCAGGTGTTCTGCTCAAGGCCTCCTGATGCGACTTTGACAAGTTCCGCAAAGGCAGCATCATCATGAACAGCGATATCGGAAAGTACCTTGCGATCCAAGGTGACGCCAGCCTGATTCAGTCCCTGAATGAATTTGCTGTAGGAAAGACCATGGTTCCTGGCCGCCGCGTTGATCCGCACGATCCACAGGCGTCTGAAATCCCGTTTCTTGTTACGCCTGTCACGGTAAGCATAGGCAAGCCCCTTTTCTACAGTCATTCGGGCCTGACCTACAAGGTTCTTCCTCCCGCCCCAGGAACCCTTAGCCAGGGAAAGCAGACTTTTTCTTTTCTTTCTGGCGTGAACCGCCCTTTTTACTCGGGGCATGCTGTGACTCCTTTAGATATTTAAAAATCTGAGGAAGTTTCTCACAAGATTTTTAAATATAGGGTATCAATTTCCTGATGTTTCTCACATCAGCACTATGAACCAGAGTACCGCTGCGAAGCCGGCGTTTTCTCTTCTGATCCTTGCTGGTCAGGATATGGCTGTGATTGGCTCTTCGCCTCTTAATTTTGCCTGTCCCGGTCTTCCCGAAACGCTTGGCGGCTCCCCTGTTTGTTTTGATCTTGGGCATTTTATACTCCGTTAGCGATGCTGCGGGCTATTCCAGATCCCGCTATTGATGAGGTTACACTCTAATGGGCGATGGGTGCCAGGATCATGACCAGGTTACGACCCTCCATTTTCGCCGGAGATTCAACAACCGTTATATCCTCAAGCATTTCCGTCAGCTTCTGCAGGACCATCCTACCTCTATCTATATGGACGATCTCGCGGCCCCTGAACCGTACAGTTATTTTCAGCTTGTTGCCTTCGGCCAGAAAGCGTTTGGCATGTTTGGCCTTGGTCTCAAGATCATGATCGTCCGTTTTGGGACGAATCTTTACTTCCTTGATCAGAATGATTTTCTGGTTCTTCTTTGCCAGTTGTGCTTTTTTGCTCTGTTCATACTTGAATTTGCCGTAATCCATTATTCGGCAGACTGGAGGATCGGCGGTGGGCGCGACCTCCACCAGATCGAGGCCTCTGTCCTCTGCTGCTGCTATGGCGTTGTGTTTTTCCAGAATGCCCAGCTGCTCACCTTCGGGTCCTATGACGCGCAGTTCCCGGGCGGTGATCATCCGGTTGACAGCGATTTTCTTTTCGGCTGCTATCTCACTCCTCCTTGTACGGGATTGCGGGTGGGGACATCAGATCCCTCACCAGTTCCACAAAATCCTCAAGGGACACAGTCCCCCTGTCGCCGTCCTCCCGGTCTCTTAATGCCACAGTCCCGGTATCGGCTTCCTGATCTCCTAGAATAAGCATGTAAGGTACTTTTTCCAGGCGGGCTTCACGGATCTTGTATCCGATCTTCTCATTTCGAAGGTCGGATTCTACACGAAAACCCTCTTTTCGAAGTCTACCCGCTACAGAACGAGCATAGGTAGCACTCCTGTCTGTTATTGTCAATATCTTGACCTGAACTGGGGACAGCCACGCCGGAAAGGCTCCCGCGAAGTGCTCAATGAGAACCCCGAGGAAACGGTCGATGGACCCCAGAATCACCCTGTGAAGCATAATAGGACGATGCCTTTCACCATCAGCTCCAACAAACTCCAGCTCAAACCGTTCCGGAAGAGCAAAATCACACTGGACCGTTGCGCACTGCCACATCCGTCCAATGGCGTCCTTTAAGATAACATCTATCTTGGGACCGTAAAAAGCTCCGTCTCCCTCGTTGATCTTATAGCTGATGCCTTCATCATCGAGAGCTTCCATAAGGGCCTTTGTTGCTCTTTCCCAGTCTTCTTCGCTGCCGATGGATTTTTCCGGCCTGGTGGAAATTTCCATTACATATTCAAAATCGAAGACCCCCATCATATCGCGCACAAAGTTGATGACACCCCTGATCTCAGAGTTGAGCTGTTCAGGCGTGCACAGAATATGAGCATCATCCTGGGTGAACCCCCTGACGCGCAGCAATCCGTGCAAAACACCAGATTTCTCATGCCGGTGGACGGTACCAAGTTCAAAGTATCTCAGGGGAAGGTCCCGGTAACTTCTGATAGAGGACTTGTAGATAAGCATATGGGCAACGCAGTTCATAGGTTTCAGGCCGTACTGGGCACCCTCCACCTCTGTAAAGTACATGTTCTCACGGTAGTGATCCCAGTGTCCCGATTTCTTCCACAGGTCCACCTTGAGAAGCTGTGGACCCATGACGATCTGATAACCTCTCCTGAAGTGCTCCTTTTTTTCCAGATCCTCTATGAGGGTTCTGACCAGAGCGCCCTTGGGATGATAGATCACCAGTCCGGGTCCCGCTTCCTCTTCTATAGAAAAAAGTTCCAACTCGCGACCCAGCTTCCGGTGATCCCTTTTCCTGGCCTCCTCGAGCCGCTCCAGGTAGGCTTTCAGATCCTTTTTATCGACCCAGGAGGTCCCATACAGGCGCTGCAGCATCTTTTTATGTTCATCGCCTCTCCAGTAAGCCCCTGCTGTATGAAGGAGCTTAAAGGACTTCACATAGCCTGTGTCAGGGACGTGAGGTCCGCGGCACATATCCACGAAATCACCTTGCCGGTAAACCGAGACAGTATCGTCCTCGATCTCCCTGATCAGCTCGACCTTGTATTCCTCCCCAAGCTCTTCGAACAGTTTGATGCCCTCTTTCCTGGACAGAACCTCCCTGGTGAAAGGAATTTTCTCGGCAACGATCCTGTCCATCTCCTTCTCTATCCGCTTGAGATCCTCCTCGTTGATGCTTTCCGGCAGATCGATGTCGTAATAGAAACCGTCCTGGATGGGAGGGCCGATGGCCAGTTTTACGTTGGGATAGAGTCTTTTCACAGCCTGGGCCATCACATGGGAAGAGCTGTGTCTGAATATATCCACGCCTTCTTCGTCGTTGAAAGTCAGAAAGCGAACCTGGGATGCCTGATCAAGGGGGGTGGACATATCCTTCAGCGATCCGTCGACCTCCGCGGCCAGGGATGCCTTGGCCAGATTGCGGCCTATGGATTCGGCAACCTGTGCCAGGGTCGTGCCAGCCTCGTAGTCCCTGCTTGAACCGTCGGGGAAGGTAATTTTCAAAAAGGCACTCCTTTTACAATTCCGCATTGCGGATTGCGAATTGAGGATTGGGAACAAAAGCGTTTAGCTTTGTCGCCTCGAATCCGGAATCCTCCATCCGAAATTCTCAATCGTCTCTAATTAACAACAAGGCATCCTGATTTTAGGTTACCAGGATGCCTTGGTTTGAAAAACGCATGGTAGGCGCGGGCGGGATTGAACCGCCGACTTCTTCCGCGTCAGGGAAGCGCTCTCCCACTGAGCTACGCGCCTACAGAACGAAAATCTTACTAGCAACTGCCGTAACCTTTGTCAAGAATACAGTTTCAAAGCATATGCTGATTCAAATATTCCCCTCTAAACTTTGACAGGGTCGCAAAAAGTCCGTAATCGGCTTTTTGCTCCTCGGAAAGGGAAAAGCGTCGTTTTCCCTTTCCTTACAAATTGATGACTTTTTGCGAAGTCATCAAACTTTACACCTTGTATTGTAATTTGATACCCCGCTGTTCGCAATAATATAAGAATATCAGGTTTGATGTTTGATGTTTAAAGTTTGAGGTTCTCTTTGGGCATTGGTCTATATTTCCCCTCTGCACTCTGCACTCTACACCCTGCACTCTGCACTTTGCACTCATTTCCCTGTGAAAAGCCGATCTACCCATTTCACAGGGAAATGTCATACACCACACCCAACATTATGGAATTCAAAGGCCTGAAACCTGCTTCCTCCTCCTGGAAAGCCCAGGAGTGCTCATAGGAAATGCTCACAAGAAAGTGAGGAAGGAAATTATAGAGTGCGCTCGCCCTGGAATGGAGAGATGAGTCCTCCGAAAACAGCTTGATGTCCGGACTGTCAGCCCTTGACCATAACGAGATCTCCAGACCTCTGCCATTTTCTTCTTTAAGCCGCGCTTCAAACCTGGCTCTTCTCATGGAATCGTCGGCGAACCTGTCCAGCCCTCCGCTAATACTGAAAGAATCACCCAGGTCGTACTGAATATCGTAGGAACGCATTGTTCTGTCCGGCATTGTCCCATCCAGCGGATTCAATCCCAGAAAAGGCTGGCCGGTGGGGCCCCACCTGTGGACAGGGTATGAGGCATCGAACCATGCCGGCACATACCCGCCTTCACAATTAACGGACCTGAAAAGCAGTTTCAGCCGATTAAGATAGCTGTGTGTAAAATCCAGGGTGGCAGACAGTTCCCCCCCTCTTCCTGTCGCCTCCCCGTTGATATCTCCCGCATGGGCACCAACAGCAAAGTCCAGAACGTCTCCTTCGATCAGTTCCACCCGAATCCCTGCCGCCTCGGCTGTCAAACGCTCACTTTCATCCGCAGTGGGCCGCCCTCCGATAGAGTCCCCACTGAAGGCCACGGGCGCTTCCGGATCCACTGCTCCCTCAAAAACAAGTGTAACCCCCCTGAAAGCCCTCCACGTGAGAGCAACGGCCTGCACCGTTGGATCCACCGGACGATCCATTCCGGCATCCAGATCAAAATGCTCCTCCGTCCATTGGACCCTGACCCCCGGAAGGACATAATCGATCTCTCCCCTTCCAGACAGATCACGAACAAGGAATCCATCACCCGGTGTCCAGTCAGTAAAAATCTCCAGCCCGCCCCTGAAGTGCCCGGTGCCGGAGCTATACCTCAGGAGGTTCAAGGGTCTGAGCAGGTCTCCCTTTCTGTCCCAGACATCACTGTCGAACTCCCTGGTTTGAGTCTCCCACCTGAGGGGGAGATCCAACGCGAATTCAAGGGTGGGTGTACGGTACGAAGTCGCCAGAAGGACAGCGCTATAGCGGATTGATTCCGAGCTATCCCTGTCCTTTTGTACGATGGTGCCCAGGCCGCTCCTGAGGTTAAGGATTCCTGCGTGGGCGGCGAAAGGCATAGCCAGTATCAGCAGGATAACGAACCAGGATCTGCAGCCAGGCAAGTTCAATCCTCCAGAACCCTGAGTCCGTCAAGTATGTAGACAGCACCAGAGATGATCGTCAGACCGCCCGTGGTCACTAACATGGGGCCATAAAGATGTAATAGAAAAGGGATATCTGCGGCTGATTGAAGGAGGACGATAAGAATGTAGCTGAACTGGAAAAAGGTCGTGACCTTGCCGATGGGCTGGGGTCGAATGGTAAGTTCGTCTTTCATAAGATATACGAGAAGGCTTCCGCTCACGATGATGATATCACGGCTGATGACAGCCAGGGTAATCCAGAGAGGAATGATCTTGAGCACAGAAAGTGTGAGGAATGATGTCGTGATGAGAAGTTTGTCCGCCATCGGGTCCAGAAAGGTTCCGAGCTTCGTCTGAAGCTTCCAGACCCTGGCAATGAAACCGTCCAATCCATCGGAGACGGCAGCTGCAAGATACACTGCCGCCGCAAAGATCATTTCACCCTGAATGATCTTGTAAAGGAAAAGCGGGATCAGGAGAATCCTGATTATCGTAATAGCGTTAGGTAGGTTCATCTGCCTTTTTATTAGCTGTGATCCCCA
>JALHUC010000103.1 GCA_022865845.1 bacterium
AACACGCGGGCCAGGCTGTCCTCAAGACTCTTGGGCTGGAGATTGAGGATCGAATCAAACCGAAGATCCTCAGTTCTCAGACGATCCACAAAGTCAACCCCTATCACGCCCAAATGGTTAACGTTTCCCGTCTTTGCTCGATGCTGCTTCCAGGCCAGGACCTTTTCATTCTGGAAGTACAGCCGGCCGCCTACATCACCCTCGCGGCAAATGAAGCTGAAAAAAACTCATCCATAACCCTTGTCGACATCAGGGCCTACGGTGCGGTGGGACGCCTTTACATCGGTGGAAAACAGTCTGATGTCGAGCGGGCTGCCAGTGCGGCGGAAACCAGCCTGGTGCGCCTGACAGGAAAAGAAGTGTGAACCAGATCCAGTCAAATCAGGTCTGTGAAAGGGCGAATGAAAGGATTAAGGCCTTCGAATCGTCTTTGGACCTGAACGGCAAGCGGGGAGTCAAGGGACCCCTTTCCGCTGGCGTAGACCTTGGTACTGCCTACATCGTGACCGCCGTGGTGGATGACGAGAAGAATCCGGTAGCTGGAGCGCTCACCCGCAGCCGTTCCAGTGTCCGGGATGGGCTGGTGTTTGATTACCTGGGAGCTATTAGCATCCTTCGCCAGCAGGTGAAGGATCTTCAGGAAGGGGGCTTTCCGATCAAATCCGCAGCGGTAGCCTACCCACCCGGTACCACGGGACCCAATGCCAGGGCGTTTGGTAACATTCTTGAGGCAGCGGATCTGGAAGTGGTTGGCATGATGGACGAACCAAGCGCCGCCTCCCTGGCGCTGGAGATCACTGACGGCGCTGTGGTTGATGTCGGTGGAGGAACGACGGGGATCTCCATTTTAAAAGACGGAGAAGTCATTTATTCGGCCGATGAGGCGACAGGCGGTGTGCACGTGGATCTCGTCCTTGCCGGTAATTTCAAGATTGAGTCTCATGAAGCAGAGAAACTGAAACGCGATACCAATCGGCAAAAGGAAATTTTCCACCTGGTCCGCCCCGTATTCGAAAAGATCGCTTCCATCGCGATGCGGCACCTGAAAGGGTTCCCCTCGATCCGGACCATCTATCTGGTGGGAGGCACAAGCTGCTTTCCCGGTATTGCCCAGGTGATACAGGAGCAGACGGGCCTGGAAGTTGTCCAGCCCTGTAACCCGTTGCTGGTGACACCACTGGGGATCGCTCTGGCCTGTTTTGACAAACAGATGGCCTCCAGGCCTCAGCGGCCTGAGATGATAGCGGATTAGGGCCGGATCATGGATGAACGTTACATCCAGGATATTGTTCGACACGTTGTCGAGAAAATAACGGTCATTCTGGGTGCTGACGGTTCAAGAGGGACCGTGCTGGCGGTTTTTTCAGGCGCTACCGTCGGAATAAAAGAAACAATAGGCCAGCTTCGCCGGCTTGTTCTTGATGGGTATGAAGTGAAGATGGTTTTCACTCCCTCAGCTGAGCAGTTGTACGCTTCGGTTATTCATGAGGGATTAGCGGGATTTCCCCACCAGGGTGTGGTTTCTACCCAGGACTGGCTGGGATGCCTGAAACAGGTTCGTGGGGTGATCGTACCGTTGTTGAGTGTTAATATCGCCGCCAAGATCAGAATGCTCATTGCGG
>JALHUC010000104.1 GCA_022865845.1 bacterium
ACAGGGTACTGTAAATAACATATAAATTTTAATTCATCAAAGCGCGGCAAGTAGCTTTATAATAGTATAGCTGTAAAAGCGATAAATCTCTTTAACGCAGTAACTTGTCGCACCTTATGGACCATGCTCACCGGCGGTCAAGAGTGCGCCAGGTGCGAGGCTGGAAGAAGCTATCCGCAGTCAGCTGTCAGCTTTTCAAGGCTTTCGAGAATGAGTCAGATACAAGGCCGCAGGGAGCATGGGAACGGTCCCGCCTGTGGCGGGATCGAGGATTTCCGAAGGGCGATAACGCAGCATATTGTCGCATCTGATGGACCGCTCTGATCGGCCCTATAGAGTGCGTCAGATGCAAGGCCAGAGTCCTGAGGGAACCGGAGGCGTATATGACGACATACGGCGAGGCTTTCCGAGGGGCGATAACGAAGCAGATGATGTGCTATAGAGGGCCGCCCACACACTTTAGAGGTTAATAGATAATGCTCGGTATAGGCATGCAGGAAATTCTGATAATTCTCGTAGTAGCCCTCATCGTCATCGGGCCCAAAAGACTGCCTGACCTTGCCCGAACTCTGGGAAAGGGGTTCGCCGAGTTCCGGAAAGCAGCGGATGATCTTCAGGAAACGGTCCGTATGGACCTTCAGAAGGAAAAACACGAAGAGTTCCGGCAGAAGTACCCTGATATAGTCCCTGACGAGGATAAAGAGGAAGAAACCACCCTTCAGGCGGATGGCAAGTCGGCTGATGAGGCGGTTACTCCCACCGACACAGTAAACACCCCCACTGAACCTGAACTCTCCCCTCAGCCCCCGCCCGAACCATCCTATGTACTTGAGGAGATCGAGGGTGGGGATGAAACGGAAGACGACACCAAGGATGGCTGACGACAGACTTCCGTTCACTGTTCACCTGGAAGAGTTGCGCAAACGGCTGATGATCTGTTGCGCGGCTGTTGGTGTCGGGTTCCTCGCCTGTTACGCTTTCAAAGATAAGATCTTCGAGTTTGTAGCTATCCCCCTTATCGCCTCCCTTCCGGCGGATAACTCCTGGATGATCTTCACGGGTGTGACGGAAGCCTTCTTCACCTACCTGAAGGTTTCTTTTCTCGCCGGCATTTTTCTATCCCTGCCAGTGCTCTTCTACCAACTCTGGGCTTTCATCTCTCCCGGGCTTTACAGCAAGGAGAGAAAGGCCATTTTCCCCTTCGCTATCTTTTCAACCCTCTTTTTCATCACGGGGGCAAGCTTTGGCTATTTCGTCGTATTCCCCTTCGGTTTCAAGTTCCTCCTTGGTTTCGCCACCGAGACTATCCGTCCCTTTCCTTCCCTGAAGGAATATCTTTCCTTTGCCACCAAGCTGCTGCTGGCCTTCGGCCTTGTCTTTGAGCTGCCCCTTATTACCTATTTTCTTGCCAAAACCGGACTGCTTACCCATCAGACCCTTACGAAGAACCGCCGCTACTTCATCGTTATCGCCTTTATCGGATCGGCAATGCTCACACCTCCGGATGTGGTGACACAGCTTCTCATGGCCGGGCCTCTCCTGATCCTTTTCGAGATCAGCGTTGCGGTGGCAAAGGTATTCGGACGCAAACCGCTCACCGACGAATCTGGAGATCTGAAGGATGAAGAAGAACCTCGGCCAACTGCTGATTGAGAAGGGACTTGTTGACGAAAAAGCCTTGAGTGAGGCTCTTCAGCGACAGGTCATCTTCGGCGGCAAACTGGGGACCAACCTCCTGGAAATGGGGGCTGTTTCCGAGGATGCCCTGATGAGGCTTCTTGCGCTCCAGTTCAAAATTCCTTACGCTGAACCTCGCCATTTCGACGAGATCCCCAAAGAAGTTCTCGAGTCGGTGCCCATGGAGCTTATCTCAAAGCACCGGATCGTCCCCCTGGCTTTGGATGGGCACCGCATCACCCTTGCCATGACAGATCCTCAAAAGCTGGACATCGTTGACGAGGTGGCCTTCCAGACCAACATGGTCGTCCAGCCGGTGGTGGCCAGCGAAGTGCGCATCGTTCAAGCTCTGGAAAGGTTCTACAACATCAGGCGTGAGGCCCGGTATATCGCCGTCAGCGACAACGTCGCGAACGAACAGCGACGGATCAGCCAACCAGCTAGGGAGAAGGCTCCCCTCCCTGACGAAGACATGGAGATGCTGGAACTCACAGAGGCGGACATTGAGGTATATGATCCCTTCGATGTTTCAGAGATCAACGAACCGTTTTTCGGTATTCGAAACCGTGATGAAGTGGCTCACACTGTCATTAAGGCCGGGCTGAGGTTCATGAACGACGCGTTCATGTTTATCATCAAGGGCGACCAGGCGCTGGGTTGGATGTCAGGCGGCTCGGCCAAACCTGTGGTTGATTTCGGAAGCCTCGCCGTGCCTCTGAACACTCAGAATATTCTGCAAAGCTTACGGGAATCACGCACACTTCAAAGGTTCGACGGCGTGGAAATATTCGAAAGCAACCAGTGGATCAAGGAGTTGAGTCTGAAGGTACCCAAGGAGGTATTGATCTGCCCCCTGGTCCTTAAAAAGCACATGGTCGCGGCCCTCGTGGGTTTTTCCTTCAAATCCCACATCACAGATGACG
>JALHUC010000105.1 GCA_022865845.1 bacterium
CAGCCAACCACCGAGGACAGCAAAGGCGCCTTCCATGCTGAGAAGGATAGAGGCGTGGGCCGGGTGAGCGTCCCTCTGGGCGACCACCTGGAGGGTGTAGGCGATCCCTACGGAGCAAAGTCCTCCGTAAAGGATCGGGGCTGTCGCAGCGAGGATGGAACTTAGCACGATCGGTTCCAACGCGTACGCAGTCGCGAGGCTGAAAACGGAGCAGATGGCGAACTGTGATGAAGCCAGGATAAGCGGATTCATGCGAGGGGACAGCCAGCTGATCCAGAGGACGTGGGCAGCCCACATGAAAGCGCTCAAAAGGACCAGGAAATCCCCTTTGGCGATGGTGAATTGCTCAGTGACGCTCAGAAGATAAAGGCCTGCAACAGCCAGGATGGCTCCGATCCATGTCCCAGTGGAGGCTTTTCGCCCCCATCTCAGCCCTATGATGGGAATGAGAATGACATACAGTCCGGTGATGAAACCGGCTTTCCCGGCTGAGGTGTAGACGATCCCCATCTGCTGCAGAGACGCGCCGCCAAAAAGTACCAGACCCGAAAGAACAGACCCTATTATTTTGGTCCTGGTACCGATGGGGACAGGCGGTGTTGATCCGGAATTTCCGTTGCCCAGACCAAAGTAGATCAGCGGGAAGAGGGACAGGCTGCCGAGAGCAAACCGTATTCCGTTAAACAAAAAGGGACCGATGTGTTCCATCCCCACCCTCTGGGCCACAAAGGCAAAGCCCCAGATAGCGGCCGTTATCAGGAGCAGGATGTCGGCTTTAAGTGTGCCTTTGTTCACCAAAGAGGCTCCTGATCTCAAATCTCATATCTCAAATCTCAAAGGATTCTTCCGAAATCACCTTTCGCAGTTCGCGTAGGGAATTCTTAATTCTCAATGTTCAATCCAGAATGGGTTTTTCTCCGCTGCGAGTGGAACCAGTTTTTCCTTCTTCTGTCAAGGAAGGAGGCAGTGATCAGTAAACAGTGATCAGTAATCAGGAGAAAGAGCAGGCCCGGCTTTCACCGAGCCTGCTCCTGTTCACTTAAAGTACAAAGATCCAGTAATCAAAAAATTGGTTAGTAATAATTATCCTGGTGGCATGATCATCGGTCATCATTTACCGATCACCGATTACCAGTAAATCAGGCCGCTGATTCTCCGGCCTGATACAGATGAATGTCTCTCTGTGGGAAGGGGATCTGGATGCCCTGTTCATCCAACCGCAGCTTGATCTTCTCCATGATGTCGAAGTGGATGTCCCAGTACAGGGCTGTCGGGACCCACGGGCGGAAGGCGAAGTTGACGCTGCTGTCGGCAAGCTCCAGCACCGCCACCTTGGGCGCAGGATCCTTGAGGATACGGTCATCTTCAGCGATGATCTGAAGGAGAACCTCCTTGACGATCCTGACGTCCTCACTGTAGCTCACCCCTACCACGAGATCCATCCGCCTCATTTCGTTTCGAGTGTAGTTGGTGATGTTGTCACCTGCCAGTTTCCCGTTGGGAACAAATATAACCTTGTTGTCCGGAGTCCGGAGCCGGGAGATGAACACTCCCAGTTCCTCCACTGTTCCCATCACTCCGCCCCCGTCGATGAAGTCTCCGACTTTAAACGGATGAAATATAAGGATCATGATACCCGCAGCGAAGTTGGACAGGGAACTTTGAAGAGCGAGCCCAATAGCCAGGCCAGCGGCGCCCAGTACTGCGATGATGGAGGTGGTCTGGATCCCCAGATTGTTGAGGGCCGCTGTGACTACAAATATGACAAGCGCTCCGTAAAGAAAGTTGGTTCCGAACTTGACCAGAGTGGGCTCCAATTTCCGCTTGATCAGAACCTTGCGAGTGGCCTCTCTTACTAACCTTGCGCCCCAGATCCCCAAAATAAGGATGAGGAGTGCGGTGACGGCCGAGATCCCTGAATTGCTGGCCCACTCTATGGCTTTTTCAATGAACTGTTCCACTGTTTACCCCCTTTAATAAAGAGAATCTCCCGTCCACCATCGCTAACTCCATTCAGCCAGCTATGGCGGACACGGATTCCAAATTTCAAACTAAAGTTAAGATTATAAATGAAATTCGAGGTTATTTGTGAAATAGCATTAAATGTCACTGGGAAATTCCTGTGCCCTGGTGGACTGTCCTCAAAAAGCCAAGGGCCTGTTCGTCACCAATGTTTGAACTTTTATAACCGCCCCCAAACTCCTTCGCCAAGTCGCTCGGTCGCTCAGTCAGCAAGTCGAGAGGTTTCCTTCGCCCTTCGCCCTCCGCCCTCCGCACTGTCTACCGTTCCCATCCACTGGACATTGAGCGTTGCCACGCCGAACTCCTCCTCC
>JALHUC010000106.1 GCA_022865845.1 bacterium
CCGCGTGGGTACCCTCACCGTGTACGATGATCTCAAAGTTGTCCGTGGCGGCCATTATGGGTCCCGATCGGGTGGAGATCGAACCGGCCTCCAGCCCGGAGCGGTTGTGCATCCCGTAAGCAGCCTGGATCCCGAATTTCTCTACTATTCCCTCCTCCACCATGAGGCGCCCGCCGCCGCCGCCCTCCTCGGCAGGTTGGAAAATGAAAACCACAGTCCCGTCAAAGTCTCCTTTTTCAGCCAGGTATTGAGCAGCCCCCAGCAGCATGGCCATGTGCCCGTCGTGACCGCAGGCGTGCATTACCCCCTTGTTGACGGAGCGATATTCAAGGTCTGACCTTTCCTGTACAGGAAGGGCATCCATGTCGGCCCGCAATGCGATAGTCCTGGTTGAACTTCCTTTTCTGAGAATTCCAAGGACGCCGGTTTTCGCCCAACCCGTGTGCACCTCCAAACCGTACCTTTTCAGGGTTCCTGCGATGGTTTTTGCGGTCCATATTTCTTCAAAGCCCAGCTCCGGGTGTTTGTGGAGGTCGTGCCTGAGGGCGGTAAGCTCGGGCAGATATGAGGCGACTGTTTTGTTCATAGATTTTGTGACCCGTTGTTCAAGTTTCAAGTTTCGGGTTTCAGAGCTCCTGCTTTTCACGCCCTCCGCCCTCCGCCCTGCTTTTCGCTCTGCCTTTTCCAGACCCCAGACCCCAGACACTAGACACTGCTTTTAGAACCCTACATTCTCGCTAATCGGTCGATTATCCTGAGGGCCTGCGTGATGGAGTTGTGCAGGGAGGCCATGGCGGGATTCTGTTGGATGGTGTAACCGGCTTTATGAAGATCCTTCATGGTATCGTTGTCTGATAGCCGGATTATCAGGACCCGTCCGTCCCGCATCATTGCCCGCCCATGTTTCTGCAAGGTGTCCTTGGCTCCCCCAGGTTAAGTTTTTACCCTGTGAAACCCTGTGGAGTAGCCTGGAAATGGCTGTGCTGTGGTAAATTGGCGTTTGACCTTCTCTGCGAGCTTTTCGCCTTTGCGGTGAGTTGTTTTTTTCCCGAGATCGCTTCACACGGATAAATTCCAAGCACCCCCACCTCGGTCCTCCTATCAGAAACCCGCTTCCGCAATCTTCCCCTCCCTTGAGGGGAGGGGACTGAGGGGATCACGCCGCTGGCGTGACTCAACAGGGGGAAGAAGAATTATGTATTGGACTATTCAGCGCCGGAATGACAAAAAAAGGATTCTGGAGTTTCCTTTATCCCCCTAATCCCCTTCATCCCTGTTAAATCCAGCCCTGCCGCTATTACAGAAGTTTCGTTTCCAGTTTTAGATCTTGCTCTTTCGCAAAGTCGCTCAGTCGCCAGATCGATGGATCAATCCTGCTGCGTGATACAAACGACCCGGTTGCGACCCTGGCTTTTGGCCCGGTAGAGAGCTTCATCCGATTTTTCTACCAGAGAAGCGGCATTCCCGCTGTCTGCGGGAAATTCTGCCACTCCAAGACTGATGGTGACTTTTCCGAGGGGCTGTGATTCCCTGCCCTGGAACGGGTAGTTCTCCACCTGGGCCCGGATGTCCTCGGCCACCAGGGTGCCGGCCTTTCTGTCTGTTTCAGGAAGCAAAACCGCAAACTCCTCCCCACCGTACCTGGCGGAAGTGTCCACGTCCCGAAGGCGGGTCGTAATAAGGTCAGCCAGGATCTTTAGCACCTCATCCCCCGCGGGGTGCCCGTGAGTATCGTTGTAGTTCTTAAAGTGGTCCACATCCAGCATAAGCATGCAAAGGGGCCGATCGTACCTTTCTGCCCTGGTAACTTCTGTTCCGAGGACATCCTTGAAATGGCGATGGTTGAACAATCCGGTAAGCCCGTCGCGAATAGCCAGCTCCCTGAGCGCCTCGTTGGACTGCTCCATCCTCAGGTTGCTCTGTTCCAGGTCCTCCAGGAGCAGGCGGTTCTCATAGAGCAGGGCGATCTTGTCCATGGCGCGCGTGACGACCTCGGTGACCAGATCCAGATCCTCGAACGGCTTGAAGATATAATCGTAAGCCCCTGCGCGCAGGGTGGTGACGGCCGAATCTAAAGAGGCGTGGCTGGTGATCATGATGATCATGGCATCAGAGTCAAGTTTTTTGATTTCCTCTAATAGCTGGATCCCACTCATCCCCTCCATCCTGATATCGGTGATCACCAGATGGTTCGGATCATCCCGGAAAACTTCCAGCGCCACCTCACCGCTGGGAACAGCCACGACTGTGTACCCTTCGTCGGTGAGGTGCTCCGTCAGCAGACTCCTGATGATCTCCTCATCATCCGCAACAAGGATCTTGAATTTACCCTTCACGATGCTCCCTCC
>JALHUC010000107.1 GCA_022865845.1 bacterium
AAAAAATGCAGGAACCCCAGCCTCACGTCGGACCACAGAGTGATATTTTTTTGGTGGGTAATTTCCATGATGTCAGACGATACTCCCTGACAGTTTGCGTGGCAAGAGGAGGCGTTAGGGGCAGTCCAAAGGCCAAAGCCCAAAGACCAAAGGAAAGGCAGGGCGGAGGGCGGAGGGCGTTAGGGGCAGTCCAAAGGCCAAAGCCCAAAGACCAAAGGTGTAAATCAGTGCAGAGTGCAGAGTGTAGAGTGCAGAGGTGTAAATCCGCTTGCCGGCCGTAGCTTTAGCGAGGGTTGGTGATTCGTGATTAGTGATTTGTAAAACCTGAAACCTGAAACTTGAAACTCCAGCCACAGGCTGGCGTCATTTATTCCCAGTTCACTTCCCGGTCCCGGTAGGCCCATTGCCCATCATCACCAGGGCTCCTGAAGCGAGGCCGCTGAAACTGGCTCCGGCCATGAGAGCGTGGCTTAGAGGGACCCGGACCGCCTCAGCTGTGCCTCCATCGGTGCCGGTCATCACGCCGTACAGGATCGTGCCCCCCACAAAGAGAAGCAGGGGCACCAGCAGATCCTTTCGCCGGATAAAGACCACACAGGCAACTGCCTGCCCAGCCAGGAACAGGAGGACGAAGAGCAGCCCGAGACGATCCATCACCTCGATCCCCAGGGTGGAGGATCCCCGGGATGACAGAACCAGCCCGAAGAGAATAAAGGAAGCGGCGGCCAGACAGCCGCCTACGAGACGGTTAATGATCATGGCGAGAGTATAGGGGAAATTGTTCCAGGTTCCAAGTCCTGGTCCTGGACCTGGTCAAAGATCCGTTCCCGGTTCTTGTTCTGGTTTTCAGAAAAACCGCATGAGATCCCGGTTTGAAACCTTGTCCCTGTCAGGGGAAAATCTGCTATAATTGATCCTGCAGAAAGGCGGGCTTTTACTCATTACGGTAGACGCCGACCCTGAGAGGGCTGGTATCCGGGTGAGTCGCTGGGCATTCGTGCTCCTGAACGCCAAAGCCTGGGCCCACGCCTGAGTTCGCTTGTCGGATGACGGTGGTGGAACCGGCGGGGAACGGCGACACTTCCCTCTGCCTATTTTTTCTTTCCAGCCGAAAGGTTTTTTTGAGGTGAAGCCAGACAAGACCCACGGTTTTATCCTGACCAGAAGACAGTTCCTGGCCTTTAGCGCCACTGCCGCGGCAGTTGTGGCCCTGGTTCCTCTTGCCGGATGCGGCGGAGGCACAGCCACCAGCAAAGATGAGGCACAGGGGCTTTTCGTCTACCAGCTTTCCAGCAGGGGCAAGAGAGCCTCCCAGGCGTCAAAAAAACACAACGCCAACATGCTATTTTCCACATGGGAGGCAGCCGATACCAACCGCGCCCATCCAGGGGACCGCTCCCGGATTGTTCGTGTAAACATCAGCCCATCCCGCTACGAACTTCTGTTCCAACTCCCCGGAAGACAAGTTGTGGATCTCAGGCACATCTGAGAAACAGCTCCCTCCTGAATTTTCCGTTCCAACCCAACTTGCCTGAAGAGGTGAAAGGCAAACTTGCCATCTGAAGCCCTGGCAAATTGTCATATCGACTTGCCACGGTGAAGTTCGAAGACCTAAGACGGTAGGGATAACAGCCATGGGGCGGCCCGAAGGCCGCCCCATGAAATTGGTGCAGTTACTGTGCCCTGATCTGTTTATGGCTGCTTCGTCAGGGCCAGAAAAGAGTAATCCCACGGCCAGCCATATACGGGTGTTTCAAGATATACAAAATACCCGGCCGCAAAGGTCTTATCCGGGGACAAATACATTGAGGTGACGAGCTCCGGACCCACCGGTGGGGTAACGGTGCCGGCAATATGACCGTAGGAACTATTAAAAATTGCCGCGTTCATGGTTCCCGTGAAAGGTCCATCAGGGCTGGTCCCTGTAAAAGTCAGGTCGGCTGCTATAGTGAGGGTAACGGGACTGTCCTTTTCCCAATCAACGGACCCCAAAGCGTCGAAATAGTATGCGTACCCGGACCAGGTACCCACAGCGTCTGTCGTGGCGTAGCTGGGAAGTACGTCGGTGCTCTTATCCAGGGCTCCGATATAACCGCTCCAGGTATCGACGAAGAGCATGTGCGTCACGGTGTCGTCCCAGAATAGACCGCCTTCCCGGTCTGCCCCGCCCGGGAAGGTAATGAGGGCGGAACTCGCGTCCTCTACGACGAAGGTGGCAGGTGTAAGCCCAGTCCCTGCTCCGTCTTGCTCGTAGATTGTGATGGTACCTGAATCGTTGATGGACAAGAATATGTCAGTGAGACCAAAACCATCGTCCTCACCCGGTCCGAACCAATCCCCTTCAAATGCCGTCAGGGCTGGTCCACCGGTGCCTCCGCCCCCTCCACCACCACCGCAGGCAAACGCTAGCGGCAGCGCCATCAAAACCATGATCACCAGAGTAAATCTTTTCATACTCTCCTCCTTATGGGAAAAAACGATCAACTTTTATCTTGTTTTACAGGCCCCCGTGGCCTTGAAGCACAGATTGGACCAATTACCGGTCCAGAACGCAGACAAGCCTGCACACATCATAAAATGCGCAGGCTTGAACATCTCTCCAATGTAAGGAATACCATCTGTTCCTCCCGCCCCCCCTCACAATATTCATATCAAACCGGGCGTTTGGAATCGTTTCTATTTAACCACGTCTCTTTTCGGTAGACTAGGGAAAGCTTGAGTCCCAGGTTACAGGTTCCATAAAAAGTTCAGTTTTCAGAGGCCTGGATCCTTGTCCGGCTGGATCCTTTTATTATAGGTGTTTAAATATAGGGGAAAAAACCGGGCGGCCCGAAGGCCGCCCGCATTTGATCAAAACGTTGGTTGATCCCTACTACCTGCTGAGAGCGTAGAAAGCGAACTCGCTGGGCCAGACGTAGAAACCGCCCCGCACCTGGTGGTAGACACCGGCAAACTGCCCGTCGGGGCTGAGGAACATGTGGAGATCGCCTCCATCATCATCGTAGCCGTTCCACCAACCGTGGGTAGGTGAATAGACTCCAAACCGGCCGGTGAAGAACCCGTTGGGTCCGACGCCGGTTACCGGCATGAGGAACAGATCCTCCGGCTCAACCGATATCTGGGTCGCTCCGAACCGATAGTATTCCTGGTTTATGGGACAGATGTCGTATCCAATACCTGAATAGGACCCCACCGGGAGGTACTTGGGATACGTGGCAGGAACGCCTGCCGCTCCCTTCTGAAGGACCGAGAAGAACATGTCGCCCGTAGCAAAGCCGATATTGCGCATGAACACCATGTAGTTAAAGGTGTTGTCCACGAGGAGTTGACCTGTCGAGGCGTCATTGAACTCGACCGTGTACAGGTTATCGTCCACTGCAGTGGCGATGCCGGTGACAGAAGCGTCGGAGCTGTTGAGCAGTATCTCGGTAACATTCCCTGACCCATTCATGGTAACGGACACCTCGTAGTCGAGCCAGCCACCCACCGAGATGAAGTCGTCATTCCCGGTACCTATCCACGTTCCAGCCAGAGCGGACAACTGTCCGGAGCCTGATCCCACATCACCGCATCCCGTCGACAGGCGATTGCTGTCTGTCAGGGATTCTTCCAGGTAGACGTTGTACTCCGGCGTCAGGCTCGTCCCGATGAAATTGAAGAACTGGGTATTGAACATGACTTCACCGTAATCTGGCGCGAACCAGCTCACGTTGTACTCGAAGAACTCTTCATCCTCGGCTGTAGTGGCCCCGGGCCAGAACTCGTAGTAGGTGGTCCAGATCTTGTAGGTGGAGAAGATGCCGGCCGGGGTCTGTACCGACTCGATGGAATCCACGGTGTAGGTGTAGGCTCCTTCGGAGCCCTCTGTATCGAAGGAGAAAGCGGACCCACCGAACTGCCCCACCGAAAGCGGGCTGGGGTAGATATCGTAACTTCCGCCGTCCTTGGCGGCCACCCAGTCGGGGCTGACCCCAGAATCCCAGGAACCACAGACCCGAATCGTGCCATCTGGGTCCTGAGCCAGATATGCCAGGCTGGTGACGACTCCTGTAACTGTCAGATCAAAACCGTTAACCAGAGCGAGGCAGTCCTCACTGCTTTCAGGAGAGGTCTCCAGTCCAATGGCGATGTTCTTGGTGAGTGTTCCCGTATCGACTCCTGTCACAGCGTAGGACCACCAATCGCCCTGCTGTAGGGGCACTATGGTGGAGGCCATCAGGGGATAGGACGGACAGGCAAGGTCGGCGCCGGTGCAGTCCTGGTCCAGGGCATCCCCACACACCTCATCAGCAAGGGGGTTGAATGCCGGGTCGCCGTCGTCGCAGTCCCCGGCGAAGGGAACATACCCCGTGGCACCACAGGCCAGGGTCGTGGCTCCCGCTGAACCGAAACCGTCACCGTCCGTATCCGCGTAAAGGGTGGGAGGATCCTCGTCGTAAAAACCGTCGCAGTCGTTGTCGTCTCCGTCGCACACCTCCGGGGCACCAGGGAAGATATTGGCATCGGAATCATCGCAGTCCCCCTGAACTGCCGAGAAGCCGTCCCCATCGTTATCCGTACCGGTACAGGTCAGATCTGCTCCCGAGCAGTCCTGATCGATGCCGTCGCCGCATATCTCGATGGCGCCCGGATATACGGATGCAAGAAGATCGTCGCAGTCCGTGTCGTCTACGACATAGTCCTGGGGTGCCGCACAGGCGCTGGTAGACACAGTAGAGTCGCCGTAGCTGTCTCCGTCCGAATCGGCGTAGAAGGTTGAGGTCGCCAGGCCGTCATCCACACCGCCGATGCAGTCGTCGTCGATCCCGTTGCACACCTCGGTCGCCCCGGGATTGACTGCCCCATCCGTGTCGTCGCAATCCGTGTCATCGGTGACATAGCCTCCGGGTGCCGAACATGCGCTTGTAGCCACAGCCGCGTTGCCGTAAGTGTCACTGTCCGAATCGGCATAGAATGTGGCAAGGAGCAGACCGTCATCCACACCGCCAGCGCAGTCGTCATCGATCCCGTTGCACGCCTCGGTGGCTCCTGGATTGACTGCTATATCCCCGTCATCACAGTCGGTGCTGTCAGCCACGTAACCGGTGGATGGTGAACCGATACAGGTATTCTCGGTCAGGGATGTGGTCCCGTAGGTGTCGGTGTCAGCGTCACGGTA
>JALHUC010000006.1 GCA_022865845.1 bacterium
CCAAGGTCCAAAGGGCAGGCTTTGAAAAGGGATGTACCTCATATAGCCGGGAGGATGAGAACTTGACCGTTAGGTCAGTAGTGAGCCTGCCCTGAGCTTAAGCGAAGGGAGTCCTGCCGGGCGTGCCATTAAGACAGTCCAAAGTCCAAGGTCCAAAGACCAAAGATTTTGTGATAGAAGAACGACTCGCTTCATCTTTACAAAACAGCTTGTGCGAGTACAATTGAAACACCCGGGCCGCTAGCTCAATTGGCAGAGCAACTGACTCTTAATCAGTAGGTTGATGGTTCGATTCCATCGCGGCTCACCAGCCAAAAACAAAGCCTCCCTCTTGGGAGGCTTTGCTTTTGGAGTTCCGGGTTCCGAGTTTCAGGTTCCGGGTGAGACCTTTAAATCCTAAGAGCAAGCTACCGGGTCTCCTGTTTGGGAGGCGTTTTCGTTTGCGTCCATTGTGACCGCTAATCCTGAGCAAACGGAACAATGGGCCTGACCTCAATGCTCTCAGGGTAAACAACGGGGTCAGAGCTCAGATTCTCAGATTCAAGTGGTAATTCCGAGGACCTGAACTCTGACCCCATAAATTGTCCGCCCCCCGCCCCGCGCCCTCCACACCCTTTTTATGTGACACTTCCCGTCCCGAGCTTGACCTATTTTCAGATTTGCTTCAGTTTCAAATCACACCATAAATGGCAGGTAAAAGGATTTCGTTGGAGTTTCAGCGGTTTCCAGTTAATCCAGGTGAGGCATCCTTTTGGCACTGAATTTGCTCGATCCTAGAGTTGAAAACAAAGCCAATCCATCAATTATCGCATTCATGACAAACAACTGGGCAGGATCGATCTGGAGCCGTCTTTGAGAACGGGATCACGTAGGACAGGTGTGCGAAGTTCACGGTTTCAATGGTTCCTGAGAGTGAATTGCAGCATTCCAGGGCAGGGTGGTTTGAGGTGCTACTATTGAAACACCGACATCGGGGAAATCATTCAATGCGCAAAAGCATTTTGAAGGAGAATAGTCAGCTAAAAACACGTTTGTAAATATTGAGACCTTGCCTTTCCTTTAAAGGAAGGCTTTTCCGTGGAGCTCCGGCAGCTCAGTTTCCCAGTGGGTGGGGGCTTGGGCCTGCAGGAACGGGCAAAACGGATTTTCTAAAGTACGGAGGATCGAAAATGATTTCATGGAAACGTTACAGGAAATTTATAGCAATAGCATTCATCTGCTTCACCCTTGGGGCGTGTACCGGACCCCAGCTCATGGTGGAATCGGTGTCGGTGCCGCAGGACCCATCTGTGGCGATGGCGCAGTTAGATTCAAAACTCGTGCAGGCGCGGCAAAACCAGCTAAACGTCCTTTCACCTACCTGGTTCGCCAAAGCGGAACGATCCCTGGCAGAGGCGAAGAAAATTCAAGAAGGAAAGGGTGAGATCTCCCGGATAGCGGCCGCCGCCTCCAGGGGGCTGACGGAGATCAGCCAGGCCGAGGAGGTTGGTCGCATCGTCCACTCAACCATACCCAAGGCCATAGAGGGCCGGAAACTGGCCAGGACAGCCGGAGCCACGAGCCTCGGTGAGGACTATGCGGCCGCAGAGAGGCAGTTCCTTGCCCTTACCCGGGACGTGGAGAATAATAACCTGAAAGGTGCCAAAAAAGATCAGCAGGGAGTTGTGGAAGCCTTCCGTGACCTGGAGATCAGGGCCATCAAGGAAACCATCCTTGGCGACACACGCAAAGTCCTGGCCAAGGCCGACAGCGAGGGAGCCCGGAGGTGGGCTCCGGCATTGTACACTGAAGCGCAGCAAGAGTTAGCCGGGGTAGAGAAGTTCATAGCTTCCAATCCCTACGCCAGGGAGGAGATGCAGCAAAAGGGCAACGTGGCCCTCTTCAAGGCCAATCGCCTTTTCCAGGTTAACAGACAGACAACGCTTCTGCGAGAGACGAAGCCACTGGATACAACCCTCTGGGTCGAGGGGATCCTAAATAAGGCGTCCGAAGCCCTCGGTGCCCCGGACATGAGGGATAAGGCCTTTCATATCCAGGTGGGCAACATCGTGGGCTCCATCAACGCACTTGTGAAGGACCGCGACTTTCTGGTTCAGAAGACCGAGGCCCAGCAGGAGGCCATAGACATCATGAGCTCCCGCCACCCCCAGGAGATCGAGTCCCTGAAGAGACAGAGCCGGGAAGATGCCGCCAAGGTCACGATGCTTCTGAACGCACAACAGGCGGAGCAGGCTCGGCTGGAAGCTGAACGCATCGCGGAGAAGGAGAGGTTAGAAGGCCAGAGGCGCGCTGTTGAGGAGCGCCTGGAGGCTGAAAGACGCTTTAACGAACTGTACAATGAGGTCCAGGCCTTGTTCACCAAGGATGAGGCCGAGTGCTACAAACAGGGCAACCGGATGGTTATCCGGTTAAGAGGGATGACCTTCCCGGTGGGGCAGGCTGTGATCATGCCCGATAATTACCCGCTACTCAGCAAAGTGCGGCGGGCAGTGCGTACCTTCACGGAGCCGCAGGTAACCATCGAGGGCCATACGGACTCTACTGGTACGGCGGAGTTTAACGACCATCTATCCCAGCAGAGGGCAGAGTCCGTTAAGAAGTACTTCCTGGCCAACAACGTCCTGAGGGAAGACCAGGTGGCAGCGGCCGGTTTCGGTTCCAGCCGCCCCCTGGCCCCCAATACGACGGCCGAGGGCAGGGCGACCAACAGGCGCATCGACGTGGTGATCACGCCCAGAGAGATATCCGTTCAATAACGCTCTTGCAGTTGGAGTATTGTAATTGCCACCCCCGGCCCGGAAACGGGCCGGGGGATTTTGGGCTCCCAATGATTTTGGGCTCTCTATAAAGGTAAGGGGCAAACCGTGGGGCAAACCGTGGGGTCAGTTCTCGTTATTCATACTTTTGGGCAAACCGTGGGGTCAGGTCCTGCCTGGGAAAAGCAGTAACAAGTAAAAAGTAGAAAGTAACAGGTAGGATTTTTCTTTCTACCTTCTACTTTCTACTAGTCTTTTAGCCCCTGGGCTTAAAGCCCGTATTTAATGATCTTTTTCTGAATGGTTCTGCGGCTGATGCCGAGCAACTGTGCTGCCCTGGTCCTGTTGCTGCCGGTCCTTTCCAGGGCATCGGCTATCATTTGTTTTTCC
>JALHUC010000007.1 GCA_022865845.1 bacterium
CATCAAAGTCTTTCCTCCGGGCATCAATTTTCATTAAGAGTATTTGTCGATCAACTTAAAAGTTAATGTCTCGTTTGCAGAATCCACAACATCTGGAATTAGGACCGCAACATCAATGCCATAAATTGCAGTCATGCAATCCTAAATTAGCCTTATATATCAGTATGTTGTGGGTTTTTGGATTTTCAGGGCGTTTCTGAAGTGTTTAATTGTTTCGAGAATTTGCGTGATAAGACCATTTTTGAGCTATTTGGTGCAGTTAGTAGTATTTCATCTAAATTTGCCTAACCCCTAGAGAAGTTCCTCCAGGATTCTGGCAACATCGCCGACGATCTTTGAACAGACCTTATTGGACAGATCCTTATCCTTTGCCTCCTGGCGACCTTCTTCCGTACCGATATCAACTCCCATCAGGTCGGTACAATTTGTGAACTTTTGTTTTGCGATGACCTTGTCAAGGAGTTCGCATACCTTCTGATAGGTTAACTTCTTGTCCTCAGGGGAATCAGGGTCCGTCATCCCGTACTTCAGGCCAAGGACGAGCATACCTCCTGAAATAGCACCACATATGTTCCCTGATCTTCCCATCCCGGATCCGAGTCCACACGCGACCTTCATAGCTGTTTTCTCGTCCATCCCGAGCCGAGGGGCGAACTCGGAAAGAACGCTCTGCGCACAATTAAACTCGGTGTTCCGGTATGTGTCCACGGCACTTTTGACTTTGTCTTCCATCCTTCACAACTCCACAGGTTTCAAAAAAGGCCCCCAAGGGGGCTCATTTCTTATTACTGAATACCCGATACTGGATACTGGGTACTGGGTACTGGGTACTAATCTCAATAGGCATACATTGTGCCATAGGGCCTTTTGCTCTTGGCGGACAACCTCCAGAACTTTTCCCTCTTAAGGAGTTTGACCTGCTTCTTCTCCAGCCCGAAAATTGTACAGTACTTTGCCACGTACTTTTCGATCTCCTTCCACTCCTTGTCCGTTGGCTCGGAGATACCCACTTCCGCCCCTATCTGGTGAGCTTCAACATCTCCTCTGACAAAAATACTTCCTCCGTGCATACCGGTCCCGATGAAGTAGCTCAGCCGAAGGGGGGGGTTGTCATCGAAGAATTTGTTGAGAACGATGATCCTGCCTCCAGCCATATACTCTCCGAAGAAGTCCTGCATCGTTCCGCCGACGACTATGGTGGGGATCTTGTCTTTGTATTCTTTCATGTGGATACCCACCCGGTAACCAACGTTGCCGCGAATGAAGATCTCACCACCCCGCATACCGTAACCGAGGACGTCCCCGGCCGAACCGTGGACGATGATACGGCCGCAGTTCATGGTGTTGCCAGTTGCGTCCTGTACATTACCGAACACCTCCAGGGTCGGGCCGTCCATGAAGGCGCCCATGTCCGATCCCGGTGTACCGTAAACCCGGATGCTGATCTTCTCACGATCCTCAACGCCCCAGAGGTTCGTGCCCAGATAGCGTTGTCCGTAAACGTTGTTGATCTCGAACTTGCGAGCACCTTCCTGGGCCAGAGCGCGGATCTTGCGATTAAGGTCCTTATAATAGGCACCCGTCGCATCCAGTTTAATGATCTTTTTGTTTGCAGCCTGATCTTTTTTCTTTTTCGCTGCCGGTGAAACACTCATTGTCCAGCTCCCCTGATTCCCAGTACGTCAAGTTCCCACTGCTCGAGTCCAATACCCCTGAGTTGCAAACGGTTTCCCCTGACGGATTCTATGGCATTGATCCCGCCGCACCCTAACAGTTCCATGATCTCATGACTCCACGCCCTCAGCAGGTTGGTGAGACTCCTCGTCCCTATCTCGGGGTTAACTCTCTTGGTCAGATAAGGATCCTGGGTCGTGATCCCCCATGCGCACTTACCCGTGTAGCACTTCTGACATACCGTGCACCCCAGAGCCATAAGCGCCGGCGTACCGATATAAACAGCGTCAGCGCCCAGGGCAATGGCCTTGAACACATCTCCGGAATTCCTTATCCCCCCCGAAACCACCAGAGAAGCCCAGTTACGGATTCCCTCATTTCTGAGCCTTGTGTCAACGGCAGCAAGAGCAAGTTCGATAGGGATTCCCACATTATCCCTGAGGATCTTCGGCGCGGCCCCTGTACCACCCCTGATGCCATCCACAACGATGATGTCAGCTCCCGCCCTGACCATACCCGAGGCGATGGCCGGCGCGTTGTGTACAGCACTTATCTTCACCGAAACGGGCATACGGTAGTCGGTGGCCTCCTTCAAGGCGTGAATAAGCATCTGGAGGTCTTCGATGGAGTAGATATCGTGGTGCGGCGCAGGTGATATGGCATCTGATCCCTGTGGTATCATCCGTGTCTGGGATATGTGTTCCGAAACCTTCTCCCCCGGCAGGTGCCCGCCGATGCCGGGCTTGGCGCCCTGCCCTATTTTTATCTCCACAACAGACGCATCGTTAAAGTAATCCAGATCGATCCCGAACCGTCCAGAGGCACACTGCACGATGGTGGCCTTGCCGTATTTCCTGAGCTCCTTGGGCCAGCCCCCCTCCCCCGTGTTGAAAAAGGTCCCGTATTCATATGCCGCCCTGGCAAGAGATGCGAAAGAATTGTACGAGATGGCGCCATAGGACATGGCGCCGAACATGATAGGGGTGGTCAACTCAACACCGGGATATTCTATTTTCTGAAGCTTGCCCTTCTCCATTTTCAGACGATCCGGTTTGCGGCCCAGAAAGGTCCTTAACTCCATAGGCTCACGGAGTGGATCAATGGAAGGGTTGGTCACCTGGGAAGCGTTGATCAGGATGTGGTCCCAGTAGTTTTTGTGGGGTTTGTCGCATCCCATGCCGGTAAGCAGGACACCACCCGTTTCAGCCTGTTTCTTCAAGTCCTGAATGTGTTCCCTGGTCCAGTTGGCATTGGGTTTATAGGTATAGTCGTTGTTCCTGATGGTCAGGGCGTTGGTAGGGCACAGGACCGCACAGCGTTGGCAGGCGACACAGTTTTCCTCCCTGTGGATCATGACGTCGTGGTCATCGTCGTGTGTGTACACATCGAAGGAACACTGCCGCTCGCATACCCGGCACTGAATACACCTATCCTCGTTCCTATCCACCGTGAATTCAGGAAGTAGTGATGTAAGCATTATTTTCCTACCTCCAGTAGCTCGCTGCCGCCGACAGGCTTCCCGCCCTCTACAATATCGTGCCCAGGACTCCCTTTGAGGCGGGCGATGACCGGATGGCCACCCACCGGGATCCAGACACGGTCAAGATCAGGTGATATCAGCCGGATAGCCGATTCCTCCGAGGAG
>JALHUC010000108.1 GCA_022865845.1 bacterium
GGTAACAGAGCGACGAAGGTCCTCCACCAGCTTCATGGTGTACTGCATCCCCACATCGCCGGTGATGAGGATCTCCTCCAACTGCTCGAGCTCATCCTCACCGATGGAGGATTTGCCTCCGAAAACATTTTTTATACGGCCCCAAAGTGATCCACGGGTCTTCTCGAGACCGCGTCGGTAAAGATCCTGATCCTTTTCAGTGCTCATTCACACTCCGCCTGTTTTTCGGCTAGCGGTTGATTATATTTCAAATCTCAGATCTCAGATCCCAAAGGTATGAAATTGCTAATTTACTTAAATTCAGGCTGGTTGCTGATGAAATCGCAAAGAAGAAATCTAAAACTTTAAGTAGCAACAATCTGGTAACCAATAAGTTCCATGCAGGAGTTGTTTTGATTTTATCTGAGATTTGAGATCTGAGATCAGCTCTCATATGAGAGCTGCAATATCGCGAACAGCATCCTTCAACACCTTCATACCCTGGGAAGGGATGCCGGTGTGGTCCTGCAACAGTACAACGAACAGCCCCGCCTGCACAGGCAACATTGTGTAGGTGATTTGTTCGGACTTAACGGATAAACCCTGAAAGCTGTCCCTGCTTTCAAGGTTTATCATGGCCTCTTCGAGAAGGGCAATGATGATGCTGTGGTGGGCCCCAGCCAGGCGGATCTCATAGCCGTCCCCGCGGGTGAAAACATCAACAGCCTCTCCCTCGTCATCAACGAGGATGGCTCCGATACCACCCCTGACCGATTCAACGACCTGCCCGAGAACTTCCTTGAACGGCATCAGGCTACATCCTTGAGACGGACGGAAACTACCTGGGAGGAACCCGGCTCCCTCATGGTGATCCCGTACAGAACGTCCGCTGCCTCCATCGTAAGTTTGTTGTGACTGATGACCATGAACTGGTACTTCTCGGACATCTCGCGGATGATCCTGGCAAAGTTGCCCAGGTTCTCATCGTCCAGCGGGGCATCCACCTCATCCAGTATACAAACCGGGCTGGGTTTGGCGAGGAACATGGATAGTATCATTGTGAGGCTGACAAGGGCTTTCTCTCCCCCGGAAAGAAGCTGCATGTTCTTGAGGCGTTTGCCTGGCAGGCGAACCTGTATCTCTACACCGGTATTGAGAGGGTCAGATTCATCCATAAGGATCATTTCGGCACTGCCCCCGTTAAACAGCCTTGGAAAGAGGGTGGAAAAGTTATCTGATACCTGGGTGAAGGTTTCCAGGAACCTTTCCCTGCTCGTGCGGTTGATCTTCCGGATGGCTTTCTGGAGTGATTCGATGGAGGTCTCAAGGTCTGCCTTCTGGGAACTGAGGAATTCAAACCGTTCACTGAGCTCCTCGAACTCCTCCACGGCTCCCGGGTTGACTTCACCCATCTGAGCGATCTTTTCACGAAGGAAAGATATCCTCTCTTCAGCAGCCTTGTGATCGAACTCCGACTCCTCAAAGCTGTCACTGGCAAGTTCCATCACATCCCGCCGATGCTCTTCCAGGACCCTTTCAACGATGTGCTGCCTCTCGGTTCTCAGTTCATGGATCCGGATATCGATTCCGGAGGCTTCCTCACGTAAATTGCTCACCTTTGTCCTGTGATTCCTGGCGTCTGCTGCAAGTTCATCTGCCTGAAGCCGGGCTTCATCCTGATTCTTACGCAGTATCCGGAGGGATTCCTTCTTTTCCTCCAGTTCACTTACGGAACCCATAACTTTAACCCTGCCATTTTCAATTTCAGCCCTGTGCATTTCCATCCTGGAACTGGCATCGGCCATCTCTCTGGATATGCGTGCCTTTCTATCCTCGATCTCCCGGTTGCGATTCTCGGCCGTCTGAAGGGCCCGCTGGGAGTTTTCACGCCTCAATCCAGCGGTGTTTACTCTTATTCGGATCTTCTCAAGGACGCCTCTGCTGTCTTCCAGATCCACGTTGAGTCCGGGAACCTGCTCATCCAGTGCGGTTAAC
>JALHUC010000109.1 GCA_022865845.1 bacterium
GCCCATAAGGGCTTCGAGCACCTCCTGGGGTCGGGCGCTGCCCTTTTCACCCTTCAGTGCGAGGGTGAAGATCAATGTCCTTTCATCAAGCGCCTTCATATCGGTAAGGTAGCCCTTGAGATCGAGAGTCCGCTCTTTGCCCTTTTTCAAACGGATAACAGGTACGGAGGGCCGGCTCATTAGGTCCCGGACCATTTTCTCCAGCCCCTCGAGGGGGTCCGGGAGAAGAGCCTCGTAAGTGATGAACCGTACCCTGCCGTTTAAGGCAGGAACATCCACCGGGACCTTCCAGGAATCAACGACCCTGATACCCGACGGCAACTGTTCGTTGAGACTGTTCATGACCTCATCCGGAGACCACGCTTCACCCAGCTCAAGATCCAGCCACTCCGCCAGCGCCTCGGTGCCTGTGGGAAGTGAAAGAGCAAAGGTAATCCTGGGTTTGGGACTGTAACCCCCTGTGAAGGAGAGTGGAATACCTGCCCGGCGACAGGCTCTTTCGAACATCCTGGCCATCTCAAGGTGCCCGAGATACCTCAGGTCTCCCTTTTTATTGAAAACGATCCTGATCCTTCGCAGAGACCTGTCAGCTTCCTGCGTTCCCTGCTGGGAAGGCAGTTGAATGTCCGGATCTGTCAGAGCCAAGCGAAGGGGCGGTAGAGCGGCTATCTGTTCGGGAGTGCAGACCCCGCAGCCGCTGCACCCCGCATCGCGGCAATCAGGGGTTACCTCTCCAGCCAGACCTTTCCTATACTCCAACAGTTGAAAATCCCGGCTGACACCGCATGATATATGGTCCCACGGCAGGATCTCTTTCGTATCCCTCTCCCTGGAAGCGTACCATTGAGGGTCCAGGCCCTCCTGTATGAAGGCTTCGCTCCAGATCTTCCAGTCAAAGTGCTCGTCCCATCCGTCCATGGCAGCACCGGCACGCCATGCCGTTTCGATCACCCGGGCGGTTCGTCTGTCACCCCTGGCCAGTGTGGCTTCCAGAAGAGCCTGGTCGGTCCTGCTCCAGCGAACCTGTATCTTGCCTCCCCGGAGCTTCTTATGGAGGTGATCCAGCTTCCTTTTCAACTCCGGTTCAGGATCCTGGGCAACCCATTGGAAAGGTGTATGTGCCTTGGGAACGAAAGGAGATATGTTGACTGTTACCTTTGCCTTACCGGGGGCCTCACCGGCAATTGTCCTGACAAGTTGAACGATCCCATCGAGGTCCTCATCTGTTTCCGACGGCAGTCCGATCATGAAATAGAGTTTCACCGCTTCCCAACCGTGACCGAACACCCATCGGGCAGTCTGAAGGATCTCCTCGTCGGTAAAGTCCTTGTTGATTACTTTCCGCAGCCGCTCGGTACCTGCCTCCGGAGCGATCGTAAAGCCGGTTCTGCGCACTCTCAGGATCTGTTTCGCCACAGATGGCGTCAGTCCGCCGATGCGCATGGAGGGGAGTGAAATGGACACCCGGTCCTGACCATGGCGGTCCATGACCGTCTCGAGGACCTCATCGAGGGGTCCGTAATCCCCGATGCTGAGACTGGTGAGGGCAAGATCCTCGTAGCCGGTCAGTTTCAGGGCCTCTTCCACAGCCTCCAGCAGAGACCGGGTTTCCCTTTCACGGGTAGGTCGGTAGACCATCCCCGCTTGACAGAACCGGCAGCCTCTTGTGCACCCCCGTGTAGCCTCAATATTGATCCGATCGTGAATGGGGGGAAGGAAGGGCACGATGAAGGAAGCGGCCGGCAGCTGAACATCCAGGGATTCGATGATGGACGGTCCCACACTGCTTGCGGCCCCCTTTGATACTACCTCTTCGATAGTTCCGTCCGCCTGGTAACGCGGCTCGAAATCCCCGGGGCAGTAGACTCCTGGCATTCCCTTTAAGGCTTCGATCTTTTGCGCGCGGTTGGCACCCGACATGATCTGTCCCTTGAGAACACTGAGCATTTCGGTCCACTGTCTTTCCCCATCCCCGAGGTAGAAAAGATCGAAGAACTCTGCCAGGGGCTCAGGGTTAAAAGCACACGGGCCACCTCCCATGATGACAGGGTCATCATCAGAACGGTCCAGTGCGTAAAATGGTATGCCCGCGGCATGCAGAATCGTCAGGATGTTGGTGTAGGTAAGTTCGGACTGCAGAGTGAAACCAAGGAGGTGACACTGGGCGAGAGGGGTTCTGGATTCCAGTGTGGGAAGAGGAATATTTCTCTCACCCAGGAGCGCAAGAAGATCCTCACCCGGGAGAAATACACGTTCCACCTGGACTCCCTGCAGATCATTGCCAAGGCCGTATAGGATCCGGATACCGAGATGTGCCATCCCCACTTCATACAGATCTGGAAAAACAAGGCCCGCCCTCAGGATCACATCTGCGGGGTCCTTGTGGACAGAGTTGATCTCCTGACCAAGGTATCGGGACGGCTTTTCTACCTGACCCAGCAAAGCAGCGAAGGAAGCTTTCTCTGGGGAGGTTGTCCCCGGGGGAATTGCCACTTTGCTGGATATTTTTGAGTGATCCTTCATTTAACCTCAAGTCATTTGATTGGGAGCCTGGGTGTTTAAGAAAACAGACAGCTAATCTTTGGAATCAATCAGGTTTCAAAAATTAGCTGTTGGAAGTTCAGAAGTGACCGTTTCGTCTCCTCCATGGAGTGATGTTCCAAAACGGCAACCGGTTCAAGGCCCCTGGCCTCTATCTGGCTGCACAGAGACTTGAAATCAAAAGTACCTTCACCAACTGGCTGATGCAGGTCCCGATGGCCGTTATTGTCATGAAGGTGCAGTTCGAAAAGCCCATCCGAGAAAGCATCCAGCCACTGCCCGAGAGTTACCTGGGAAAAGATCAGCAAATGGCCTATGTCGAGGCAAAATCCCAGTTCTTTTCCGAGCCTTTCCCTCAACTTTGCGAGATGATCGGGTCGGGTGTCGAAAACATTTTCGAGGCAAACCCGGGTATTGACCCTGTTTGCCGCTTCGAGGAGCTCACCCCACACCCGGAGGCTGTTCTCCAGCCACAGCTCCTCGCGGAAAGCGAATCGGAACTCATCGAAACCGGGGTGGAAAACGATCTGTCGCGGCCCCACCTGGTGGGCAAGTTCCATAACCTGGGAGAAACGAAGTTTTGTGACCTCGAGGACTCTGGGATCGAATCCGCCGGGCGCAAGGTCTGCAAAAGGAGCGTGGAATGTGAGTTCCTTGCCATCTTCCCGCCATCTGACCATCATGGAGATATCGTCCTCGCTCATGGAGTCGAGAAGTTCTCCCGGCAGATAGATCTCAGGGTAAAGACCGCAGCTGTCCAGAAATTCGAGGTTGTGGCCCAGATCCTTCAGACTGGCTTTGCCATACAGGGAGGAACAGGTCATGAGCTTCTGGTGACCGAATCCAGCTTTTCGAGATCGGCTCCTCGTACGAGGATCACAAGAGTGTCACCCGATTTGATCTCTGTGTTGAACGGGGGGTTGAATTCCATGGAACCGGTAGCGCTCTTAATGGCCAGGATGATAACATTATAATCCTTTCGGAGCCCCGAAGTAGCCAGGGTGGTCCCGACGAGTTTCGATCTGGGAGCGATGTGTATCTCTTCCAGAACCAGGTCCATCTCCTTGTTCTGGATGATATTCTCCAGAAAATCCAGAACTGTGGGGCGCATGATGGCCTGAGCTATCCTGTGGCCGCCCAGAAAATAAGGGGATATCACCTTGTTGGCCCCTGCCCTGACAAGCTTCTTGATGGTCCCTTCAGCCGCGGACCTGGCCACGATGCTCAGTTTCGGGTTCAGCCCGCGGGCCGTCAGGACGATAAAGACGTTCTGGGCATCGTCGGTCACAACCGAGACCAGTCCCGCTGCCTTATCTATGCCGGCAGCCATAAGCTCTTCATCGCTGGTGGCGTCCGCTTTCATGTAGGGATATCCAAGCCTGTCGATCTCATTGAGAACCTCGTCGTCGATCTCGAGGACAACCAGGGGGATGCCCTTATCCGTAAGTTCCTCGCAAATGATACGGCCCATCCGGCCAAAACCACAGATAATATAATGGTCCCGCAGCTTCTGGATCGACTTCATGAATTTCCTCCCGAGCACTGCCCTGATACGGTTTTCCAGCATGAGCCTGCTCGCCGTGCCGAAGGCAAAACCCAATGAACCCACACCCAACAGGATAATGAGGATACTTAGGAACTTACCAGTTGCGGAAAGGGGATGTACTTCACCGTAGCCAACGGTGGAAATGGTGAGGACGGTCATGTAAAAGGCGTCCAGGAAGCCCCAGCCCTCTGCGATCATGTAGCCGATAGTTCCGCCGACGACCACCAGTACAGGCAGGACCAGAGCAAACCTCAGGTGGATCATTATGGAGGCGTGATGACTTCCTCCACCCAATGGGCCCCATTCCCCTCTTCCCTTGACCCGGCCGCCTGTCACACACTCCTCCGCAGATATCAGTCTGTGTTAGCGGCCGGACATCCCTGGCAGGACGGCTTATTCTTTTCCTCGCCGCATGACGGTGTTTCAGCCTTGGAGGGCACTGCCGGCTGCGCATAGTCACTCTTGTACCAGCCGCTTCCCTTGAGAATGAAGTTTGTGGCAGCTATGAGACGCTCAACCGGTCCGCCGCACTTCGTACACTCCTTTAAAGGATCATCGGTTATCCTCTGGACAACCTCAAACTCTTTTTTACACTTACTGCATCGATATTCATAGGTGGGCATTGTTCTCTCCTTAAATCAAATTAATTCCGAATTGAGGATTGAGGATTGAGCATTTAGAATTAAAACCGAACATCGTTCATTGCATTCAATCCTGAATTCTGAATCCTGAATCATAAATTAACGCTACAATTTAGGCACTATTATCCCCTCTGTCAACGAGGGGAACCTTTCTGGTGCAATTGTTTCAAATCGTCAACCGCTGACCTTGGGATATTCAGGCTGCCCCTACCAACTCCCAGACGCGTCTCCAGCATCC
>JALHUC010000110.1 GCA_022865845.1 bacterium
CCATGCGTATATTCAGCCCATCAATGCTGAAGGTGTAGACGGGGATAAAAAAAGATGTTTTTCCTTTGCTTTTGGTAGTTTCCTTTGGGGTGGTATTCCCTGGAGCTGAGCCGGGTCCGAGAAGCTGGGGGTGTTTATGAAGGTGAGGATGGTTTATGACAACATCGGAATCTTTTTGAATGCCGATTTGAATGTCTCTCTTTCGTGTCAGAGCGATAAGAAGCTTTTTGTCTGACCGTATCAGTACCAGTGAGGGGATCATGATCTTATCCTCCAGAGGATCGACACCTGTTCACCAATGTCCAGCCGAAGCGGTTCGGTAGTGGTGTCGTAGGGAATCTCGAGAATGTGCTGCGTCCCTTGGGGGGATTCGGGCAGCTTCCAGGGCATGACACGGTGTCGGGAATCGATGAGACGCATGGAACCGTTAAAGAAATAAAGGTCCAGGGGAAAGAGCATCCCATGGGTGTGCACCCTCTTTGTAGCAACAAGCAGCATCGCTGCCCCTACTTCCAGTTTTCGGTGAAATAATAGCCCTCTAAACCGTCCCAAAAAGGTTGCCCTGACCAGGAGTTTCTCAACCAGGATGTCCCCCGTCACAGTATTGATCAGGCGGTTCATGGCAGCCTCACAGATAGAGATACGATCACGGGGCTGAAGATAACCAGGAAAGATGCCGGGAAAATAAAGAAAAGCAGGGGGATCAGGATCTTTACGGAAACGGTGTTGGCGAACTGTTCACCATCCAGGATCAGATATTCCCTCATCCTTTTTGACTGCTCCCGGAGGATCTTCCCCAAGGGAGTTCCGTGCTCGATTGCTTGAGAAATGGCCATAATTGGTACATCTGCTTCAGAGATGTCCAGCCATTTCCCGAACTTTTCCAACGCCTGCCCAATGGAACAACCGACTTGCATGGATTCATCCAATTTAAGAAGTCCGGTATGGAGAGGGCCGCCGCTTAAAAACAGTGCAGAGGCTGATCTGAGGGCCTGCTGGATGGAATGGCCGGACTCCACCTGAAGAACCAGGTAGTCCAGAAGAAGGGGCAACTCTTTCGTGATGAGGGCTCGCCGCCTTTTCCGGTGTTTTGAACGCAAGGTGAATAATACGGCCCATAGAAACGGAGGAATAGCTACAGCAATGAGGGCAGCTTCCAGGGATGAGGTTGCAGCCAGAACCAGTATCCCGGTTATCAAAATCCCGGCGAAAGAGATGCAGATCCTTTTAGTGTTCTCAGGCAGGGTGTTGTCCAGTGATCCGGGAGGGCTTTTAAAGACTGGGTTAAGAAATATATGAGACAGGCCGATCATAAAGATTCCCACCCCAACTGTTATTAATGTCCATAGAACACTTTCCATTAGAGGATCTCCTGTTTGAGCATTGCACGGATAACGATGCCGCCCATGCATTGCAGTGCGGCCGCAGTGCCCAGAAGTGCCCTGCCGAGGGTTGTGCGAAGGACAGGGATCATGTTGTGGGGGCTTACGACGAAAAGGAGCAGCATGAAGAGAACCGGCACAAGTATCAGTACGTAGCCCTGTGTCCTGCTCTGAGCGGTTCGGGCCAGGATCTTTTTCCGAAGGCTCTCGCGTTCTCTGCAAAGGGTGGCGAGCATGGAGAGGGACTCGATCATGTTGCTTCCGGACCGGTAAGAAGAAGCCATGGAGAGAAGGGCCAGGGAGAGGGAACCGCCGGTGAGTTCCCGGGCCTGCAGTTCGAGGGAAGCGTCCAGTGTCATTCCTGATCTCACCCTGAGAATAATTGTTTTAAATAATGCTTCAAGAGGTGTCTGATCTTTTTTAATGGCCGTCTCAATGGATTGCTGAAGGCTATTTCCGACTGTAAGGCTTGAGGAGATGGAATCCAGGAAAGCAGGCAGCTGTGTTTCCAATTTTCTGATCACCTTCGATCCCGGTTTTCTGCCCTTCTTGGCTTTGCTTAGCGAAAACCCGATATAGCCCAGCGGCAGGGCGACGCTAGTCCCTGAAACCAGAGTGAGGAAAAGATCCATAGCGACCATTCAATTGACTCCCATGTGCGGTTGTCCGGGGACATGCATTATGTCTGCATCAACCAGAAACGATGCCCGGATCCCTGTATTTTCCAATGTAGATTTTTGGTTCCGGTACTCGAAAATAGGCTGAGTGAGGATCTGGTCCCCTTCAATGCCGTCTACTTCCAGGATACTTGTGACACCTCGCCTGCCACCGGCCATACGGGAGATATGAATGACTATATTTATTGCAGAAGCGATCTGTTCCCGTACGACCCGGAGAGGCAGGTCGATACCGGACATTAAAGCCATCATCTCAAGTCTTTTGAGGGCGTCCCTGGGGGAGTTGGCATGACATGTGGTCATGGACCCCTCATGACCTGTGTTCATTGCCTGGAGCATGTCGAGAACTTCAGATCCCCGGCACTCTCCCACGATAATGCGATCCGGTCTCATGCGCAGGGAGTTCCGTACGAGGTCACGGGTTGTAACCTCACTTTCGCCTTCGATGTTTGGAGGCCGTGTCTCCAGGCGTACGATATGTTCCTGTTCGAGATCCAGCTCGGCCGCGTCTTCAATTGTGACGACCCTCTCCCATGACGGGATGAAATAGGCCAGAGAGTTTAAAAGGGTTGTTTTACCTGTCCCTGTGCCTCCGGAAATGAGGATGTTCCTTTTGCTGACCACAGCTTTTTCCAGGAAATCGGCCGCTTCCTTGCTCAGACTTTTCATGTCAACCAGTCGGGAGATGTTAAGGCGCTCTTCCGCGAATTTTCTTATTGTCAGCACCGGTCCTGTAAGGGAAACGGGCGGTATGATCACATTGATCCTGGACCCGTCAGGCAGACGTCCATCTACATAAGGGCTTTTCTCATCGACACGTCTACCCAG
>JALHUC010000111.1 GCA_022865845.1 bacterium
ACCATGAGCTAAGGGAAGACGGTGCAAATCCGTCGCGGACCCGCCGCTGTAACCGGGGACAAAAGCCGCAACTGATAGCCACTGTCACGCCACATGCGTGATGGGAAGGCGCGGCGAGTAGGACGATCCGGAAGCCAGAAGACCTGCCCATGGAACCATAGCGGGACGGACCCTCGAGGACAGGGTTTCTATGCGCGCCGGAGGATAAAAAACGGAATCCCCGGACCTTTCTACAGGTCCGGGGATTTTTCTTTTCTCTGCCGGTGGTGACGCAGGCAATGGACTCGATCCGTTCCATCACCCCTGTGTCCCCGAGGTGGGAGGAAAGGAAAAATATCCATGGTTAAAGCCCTCACAATGTTCATTCTTGCTGCCGTTCTTGCGCTGCCCACAGCAGCCATTTGCCAACAGGTTGAAGATGACGTGACCGAGGTCGTAGTAACGGCCACACGACTCGAGACACCGGACGAAAAGGTTGCAAGTTCAGTTACAGTCATCACTGCCCAGGAAATTGAGGCCAGCGGTGTCAACTCTGTTTCTGAGATCCTGAACACAGTTCCTGGTCTGGATATCTTCCGGTTGGGGGGTGTTGGACAGCAGTCATCGGTCTTGCTGCGTGGAGCCGACCCCGCACACTTGCTGGTTCTGGTGGACGGGTTCGCGGTTAACGATCCAGGTTCTCCCAAGGGAACCTTTAACTGGGCACATATGATGGCTGAGAATATCGAAAGGATCGAAGTTCTCCGGGGACCCCAGAGCACCCTCTACGGTTCGGACGCCATGGCGGGAGTCATCAATATCATCACAAAAAGAGGAAAAGGCGAACTCAACGCTATCCTGAAGTTGGAGGCGGGTTCCTTTGAAACGCGGTCCGGGCGTCTGATTATCGATGGCGGAGACAAGCTGAACTATTCCCTGGCCCTGTCGGCCACAGAATCGGAAGGGATCTCCGTGGCAGAAGAAGCAGACGGAAACACCGAAAAAGACGGTTACCGGAACCTCTCCATGTCCGGACGAATTGATGTGCCGGTGGGTACAGGGGGGGAGCTTACAGTCACGGCCAGGATGCTGGATTCCGAGTCCGATCTGGACGAAATAAACGGTAACACCTTTCTTTTCGAGGATGATCCCAACTCCACCATTGAAGAAAACCAGCTGTTTGCCGGAACGAGGCTTCTGCTCGACCTTCTGGGGGGCCGACTTGAGCAGAGCTTCGGGATCAGCATGGTCGATTACGAGAGGACTTACCGAAACCCGCCCGATGCTTCAAACCCCAACGACGATCTGGAAATCGACGATGGTGTAACGTTAGCTTTGAACCTCCAGAGCACCTTCGATCTTGGCAGAGGCGGACTCCTGACCGCCGGACTGGATCTGGAAGAGGATCGCGCCCGGTCCCAGGCTGATTTTTCCGGGTTTCCCATCACTGTTGACCAGCATGAAGTGAGCCGGACAGGGGCCTACCTCCAGGAGCAGATTTCCATAGGCGAATCAGTGTCTCTTATTGCCGGAGGCCGACTGGATGACCATGACGGGTTCGATGATCAGTTTACGTACAGGATCGGAACGTCCATAAGGATGGACGGCGGTTGGAAGATCCGAGGTACCTGGGCAACCGGCTTCAAGGCACCCACCATCTACCAGCTTTACAACAGTTCCAGCGGTAATCCGAACCTCAATGCCGAGACGAGCAAAGGTTGGGATGTGGGCGTGGATAAGGATATCGACTCTCTTAGAGGGACGTTGGGGTTGACCTGGTTTGGCAACTCCTTTGAGGATCTCATCGATTTTTCAGGTTTTACTTATTTCAACGTTCAGGAGGCCAAAACAGCTGGTATGGAGGCCTTCGCTGAATTACGGCCGGCTGAAGCACTCAATGTGCGTATCGGCTATACGGTTCTGGATACAGAGGATGTGACCACGGGTGAGGATCTCATACGGAGGCCGGAGGAGAAGGTCACTGTTAATACGGATTATCGGTTCGGTGAAAGAGGACAGCTTAATTTGACTGCAATCTTTGTTGGCGACCGCACTGATAGAGATTTTTCCACATGGCCTGCCGCAACGGTGACTCTGGATAGCTATACTCTGCTTAACCTGGCCGGATCTTTGGCTATCAGTGACAAATTGAAACTCACAGGACGCGTGGAGAACCTGTTGGATGAACAGTACCAGGAGGTCTTCGGTTACGGGACGGCGGGAATCTCAGCCTATCTCGGGATCAAGGCTGACATGTAATCAGTAATCGGTGATCGGTGAGTGCATAAGAGGCCTGCCCTGAGCAAACGAAGTGCGTCAAAGGGTGATTAGTGAATAGTGAGCAGAAGATGAAAAATATCGGGCGATCGTGGGCAGTGGGAATATCCCTGCTGCTGCACGGCTTCGTCCTGGTCGGCCTGGGAGCTGGAACCTTGCCGGGGTCAGTCCCACAGCCGGATACAATGGCTGTGTACCTTGCCATGCCATCGATGGAAGTCCAACAGAGTTCAAATCTGGACGCTTTCCCGTTTAAAAAAGCTGTCGCAAAGCCTGCGATCTCCCAGCCGGCGAAAGAGGTGCGACCAGAGGCTGTGAAAGCGGATCCGCCCCCTGCAGCTGAAGTAGATTCTCTTTCGAATTCGGAAGAATTGATAGTTGTAACCAAACCACAGGCCTTTATTGAAACTTCCAATTCATACAATCCAGGTGGAATTATTAACGGTGCAAAGGATAGAGTGGATACTGATTACCGATTACCGATCACCGATCACCAGCCTCCCCTCCTCGCCTTCGCCGGCGATCCCGCTGCT
>JALHUC010000008.1 GCA_022865845.1 bacterium
ATCACAATCCTGCTCCTTACGGTCCTGTCATGTATTTTACCGGCAGCATCCTCCGCCAACCCCGACGTTTATAACGTCCTTCCTGATGATACCCGCGTCCTTCAGTTCAGCCTTGCGGACTTTGACGGGGATTCCCGGGAGGAGCTTGCCGTTCTTTACACAACAGCAGATGAAACACGACTTACCCTTTTCAAGGGGGATTCGGGGCGCTGGTCGAGGTGGTGGGACGACAGCGGGGGTATCAGCCTTCAGGACGGAAGCGCGCCAAGATCACTGGAAACCGTGGACACCAACGGAGACGGGCGTGCCGAAATGCTCGCGTACTATCTGACAGAAAAAAACACAGCCATGGCCGCCCGAATTCTGACTCTGGATGACCGGGACCCCGCCAAGCCGGTTTTTAATGTTATCCTTGAGGATATGATCTCCCCTCCCGGCTACCCGCTTTTGGGAACGGAGGGACAGGCGTTCAGCGTCACCTTTATGCGAATGGCTACCAGGGAAAGCAACGGTTACAGACGTGTGTACTGCTGGAACGGAAAGCGTTTTGAAAAGTGCATAGAGGTGGAGTGGAAAAAACCGTAGGAGCGATCTCAGATCTCAGATTTCAGATCTCAGATTCCGGACTAAACCAGACCTTTTTGAGATTTGAGATATGAGATTATTTCCCCCGAGGTGACCTATGAATAAACTCATCAAATACTCCCTTATCGGCGGCGGAGTTCTTCTTTTCCTGATCATCGCGGCAATCATCGCTGCCCCCTACCTTCTCAATGTGGACGCATTGAAAACATGGGGGGAGGGGCAGGCGACCGCCTATCTGGGAAGAGAGGTGACCATCGAGGACGCAAGTTTCAGCTGGTCCGGCCCCAAGGTTAAACTCTCAGGACTTTCCATCGCCGAGGCCCAAGGGATGGGAGGCGACCCCTTTGCCAGTGTCCAATCCTTCGACCTTAAACTGCGTCTGGTGGACCTTTTCCGCCTGCGCCTTTCTGTGGAACATATTATTCTCTCCGGTCCAAGGATCACAGTTCTCCGGAAAAAGAACGGCCGCTTTAATTTCGACGACATCCTCGACCGTATCAACCAGCCAACAGCTGTGGCAGAGCTGCCCTACGCCGCCCTGGACCCCGGGGCAGGTGGTATAAAGGCACCACCCATTGATCTTCTGGTAAAGGAGATCCGCATGGAGTCTGGCGAGATCTTCTTCTCGGACGCCTCAATTCCCAGACTGTCAAAAGGGATCACCATCGAGGGGATCGAGCTCACCTTGAGGAACCTTTCTCTCGACAAACCGGTCACTATCAGTGCGGCCCTGGGGATCGGAGGCCCATCCCCAGATCAATCCTCAAATCAATCCAAAGACCTTCAGTTCGACGGTACGGTGGGTCCGGTAGGTGAGGTCATCCTCCCCGGGAAAATACCATTCGACCTTAAACTGGAGGTCCTTCCCTTTGAGCTTGCACGGATCTCCAGAATAATCGGGCCCCTTCCAGTTGGACTTTCAGGGGTGGTAAGCGCCTCCGAAACGGTCAAGGGGAGCATAAGCGAGGGGATCAGCTTTGAAATGGACGGGACTCTTGAAAAACTGAACATAAATGGCGCGGACAACAAGCCTCTGGTCACGGACTTCACCGGTTCCATCACACAAAGAGGCCTTGTGGACCTGAACAACATGAACATGACACTGGAAGCGTTCACCCTTGAGGCGTACCAGGCCGTATTCGAGGCTGCCGGTTCAGTCCGGAACCTGGGAGCAACTCCCCTCATGGACCTGACCGTAAAATCAAACCCTATTCCCCTCTCCGGTTGGGAAAAGGTGCTCCCGGATCTTGGCCCCATGGTGAAACTGGATGGGGATCTCACCTTTGAAGGCAGCGTTACGGGCACTGTGGGAAAAGACCTCTTTGCGGAGCTTGCCTTCCGGTCAAAACGGTTCGAGATGGACAGAGGTCCGGCCCTTATGGAGCGCAGCTCCAGCGACGTCATCGTCCCTCCTGTCGGAGCGGCGGCACAGTTAGAGCCCATTAAAGCACCACCCATCACCGTTAACGGCAAGATCACTGTTGATGAAGGCCGGTTCGAGCGGATAACCTTCACAAACCTTTCGGCGGAGCTTTCCCAGAGGGAGAGCCTGATCAGACTGGAAGATCTTAAGCTGGAAGCCTTCTCCGGACGCCTGTCAGGTTCCGCCTGGACCGATCTGGGCACCTTGCCGCTTGCCTATGGCACAAGAATGATGATGACAGGCGTTCAGATCAACGATGCCCTGACCGCTGTAGCTAACATGGACGGGATCGTATACGGCAAAGCTTCCATGGATGTGTCCATCGAAGGCAAGGGCACAGAGTTTGCGGACATCGAGAAGTATCTCACCGGCAAGGGAGCCGTAAAGGCCGCCAATGGGCGCCTCACCACCGCGAACCTCGGAGGAGGCGCCGCCAAGGCAGCAGCCCTCCTGGGTCTTGAGGGGAGTGGCGGCGAGACACAATTTGAGGACATGAACGTAAGCTTTACCATAGCAGAAGGCAAGGTGAAGGTGAGCAACATGCGCATTTCCACCGGTGAATATTCCCTGAAGGCCAGGGGGGATATCGGGCTGGACAAATCCCTCGACATGACCTCCCTCATGACCCTCTCCCGGGAGAAGAGCGACCAGATACCTGCAAACCGTCGCAGGCTTTTCCCCAGTGAACCGGATGGCAGGGTCCAGATCCCCCTTAAGATAGGCGGCACTGTCGCATCACCAAAGATCGGGCTCGATACATCGGCCATGGACCAGGCGGCCAAGGATGAGGTCAAAAAAGAGGTGAAGGAAAAGACGGAAGAACTGAAGAAGAAGATCGGGAAGGATTTGGAGGAAAAGCTGAAAAAGCTATTTTAATTCAGCTGTCAACAACCATATGGCAGTAACTTAACCGATATCAATCGCAGGGCCAGCTATATTGCCGGCCCTTTTTTATGAATATTCTCCGGTTTTCCCGGACGATGTACCGTTCTCGCGCGGTCTATCCTCATTTTTGGCCCCATTTTTCAGCCTTGCGTATTCTTTACCCAGCAACTAGACTATTTGCATTGGGGATCGTTCATCCGAGTATTTTCTACATATCCAGGACCACACCATTCTCTAATTTTGCCGGACTATTGACCTTTTTTTCAGGTGCAAGGGAGGGATTTATGTTCTCATTTATCCGGAATTCAAAAGTTAAGGGAATCCTGACACTGTGGGCAGTGCTCGCTGCTGTAGCACTTTTCACGGTCCTGGCCTGCGGCGGGGGAGGGGGAGATAAGCCTCAGGACCCGACCGTCACATCCACCACCCCGACTGACGGGGCAACCGACATCATGCTTAATACCGACATCACCATCACCTTCTCGGAGGCCATGAACAGGACGAGTGTCATGGACAGTTTGCTTATCAGCCCTGACCCGGGCTCGGTCGCCAGCACATGGTCCGGCAGCACGTTGACCATTAATCCCGACTCCACCCTGGCGGATTCAACGACCTACACCGTTACCGTGGGCGCGTCGGTCCAGGACGCAGAGGGATCATCCATGGGATCGCCCTACTCCTTCGACTTCACCACCGATGAGATCCCCATCGTCGCCTCCACAGTTCCCGTGGATAACGCCACGGAGATCTCGATCGGCATCAACGTGACCATCAACTTCAGCAAGGCCATGAGCACATCCAACGTCGAGGCGAACGTGACTGTCTCCCCTGATCCGGGAACGGAGCTGTTCAACTGGCTCGTGGGCGACACCCAGATGGTCCTCTCTTACGCAGCAGCCCTGCAGGAGGACCAGGTATACACGGTCACAGTGGGAGCCAACTCACAGGACGCCGAAGGAACGGCTATGGGAACGCTCTACTCCTTCGATTTCACCACCGAGGACATCCCCACTGTCACCGGAAAAACCCCGGCTGACACAGCAACTGACGTCCTGCTGGACACGAACATCACCATCACTTTCTCCGAGGCCATGAACAAGGTTAGCGTCATGGACAGCCTCACCATCAGTCCGAGTCTCAGTTCCTTTGCCAGCACATGGTCTGGCAGCACGTTGACCATTAATCCCGACTCCGCCCTGGCGGATTCAACGACCTACACCGTTACCGTGGGCGGTTCCTCCCTGGATGCCGAAGGAACGGCAATGGGGACTGGAGACTCCTTCACCTTCACGACAGGCGCCGCTACCGGGGCTCTTGTCTCAGGAACTATCCTTGACGACCTCGAATCGTCCCACGACGATGACCTCACCGGCGCCTACGTGTTACTTATGAACGGTCCGCCATGGGAGGCCAGTTTTGCTTACTCCCTCAATACCGATGCGAGCGGGACCTATCAGTTCGACTTTGTGCAGAGCGGCTCCTACTATCCCGCCGCTTTGGTGGACTCGAACACCGAGGACTGGGGACCGGACCCCTTTTTCGGTGACGCTATTGGGGAGTGGCCCTCGAGTCCGGGTACCGCACTCACCGTCACCGGCACCGACCGCACGAGCATCGACATCACCCTCGTGGACCCCGAGGCCATATCCGGCCAGGTGTTCTACTCGGGAATTTACTCGTCACAGATCTTCTCTCCCTCCCAAGATGTTATGAAACTCCTGCAGGTATATGCCTATGAGGCCACCACGGGGGTCATGTACGAGGCCGAGGTGACTATGGCCAGCAGCCAGGGTCCGTCCCCGGATCCCCTGTATCCTGTTGCCGAAAATTATGACGGTGAATGGTTCTACGGACTCAACCCCTACCTGATTCCTGAACTGAGCGTCTCCGGGAACTTCGCCGATGACACGGTGACTCAGACCGCAGACGAATATATCCCACCTGGTAGCTACCAGGTCTTGGGTTATCTCGATTTCCCCGCATACGAGTTCACGCAGGATCCGGTCCTCGCCGGTTTTGCTGACAACCTGGCTGCCATTGACAACACGGGCGACGACGCGGGGGGGATCGACATCACCCTGTACGACACCATCGAGGTCCAAGGGGACGTACTCCAGGTCGGACTGGGCGGGGATGTGGCCTACACAACTGCCACCGTGACACTTCTAGGATGGCCGCTCTTCGCTCCCATTTCCAATGAGGTGATCGGCAGTGATAGCAGCGCATGGACCTACCCGGCTGCCCCGCTCGGCCTCTCGGTAGCGTTCCACTCGGAACCCGACCCGGCAGATGCCTCGAGCCTCATGGCCGTCAACAAGCAGTACGTATTGATCGAACACGCCGACTTTGACTTCCTGGGGGAACTGAGAGTGATGGAACGCGCCACCATGAACACGATCGCCGCCTGGGCGGGGACGACCATCAACCCGGCAAGGGCTCAGATCATTGGTAATGTATTGGGCGCATATTCCGCCACCCTGGACGATGACCTTGGTCTGGTCGGCGCTACGGCAACCATCTCCACGGGCGATCAGGCCGTATACTTTTACTCAGATCTTTCCATCGGTGCTCCGTACACCCAGTTAACCAAACCGCAGTTCGCGTTTATCAACGTTGACCCGCCTCCCGACGAAAAGGCCATCATCACCTTCAGCCACCCAGATTCGTCCATCGTCATCGACTCGGTGACCGTACCGGTGAGAGCCGATGAACTGACCATGTTCATGCACTTCGACGTGTCTGACCCGGGCGAGCTTGGGTCGGGCGTCACCATCTCCGGTTCGGTCGAAGACGCCGCCCACGCTCTAGTAGGGCCTGGCGTGACCATGACCCTCACACACGAGGATGGGACTGTTCTCGAAACGACGCTGACCGACGCGAGCAGCGAATACGCCTTCAATAACGTTCCGTCCCTCATGCCCGTCTACCTGACGGGCAGCAAAACCGGATACGTCCCGTTGAGCATCTCTGTCTTCCCCGCTCATACCACCCCGATCGCAGGTGAGTTCCCCATCGACAGTTTTCTTCTGTTTTCAGAGAGCATGGCTCTCGGCCTCACCAGCCTCATCCCCGGCATCAACGAGCCGAGCTGGAACAGCACAATGCAGTCCAATTCCTGGTTTCTATTGGAGGCCCTCGATTCCTCCTCCAATTGGGACGAGATCGCCGGTGTGACCTTCTCCACCAGCGCTCCCGGCGCCCTGATCTACTACTGGGACGACGCGGCCGACATGTACACAAGCATAGGGCCTACCAGGGGATACTCGACCAATGAGATGGGCGTCCAGGCAATCGGTTACGCGCCCAGTTCCAGCGCGGGGCTGTTCTCATTTAACTCCACTGGGACAGTTGTCGACTCCGTCAACGTGGTTCTCACGCCCGGCGAGATGCTGCTCTGGTACATCGAGCAGTGATTCTTCCCAGATGAC
>JALHUC010000112.1 GCA_022865845.1 bacterium
AAAGAATTCAAGCTTCTCCATCCAGGGATCACAATTCTGGTCCATGGTTGTGGCCGGGATGCTCTGTAATGATATTTCGACGCTGCCCCCTCCAGTGACCTCGCCCTGGGGATTCACTGTATAAACAAGGTGATCTGGAGTTACCTGCATGGCAAAGGAATAATCGGGAGGGTCGGCGAAGGAATTATAACCCTGGCTCTCGCCGTGGCCTACAGGCCCATATTCTGTTGCTGTCCTCTGGACCGGAGTACCAGATATGAGCGGCCGTGACGAGGGCTGTTTCGGGGTGAAACCTGTCTGCGGAGCCACCCTGACCTTTGGCTGGTATGAAGGCTGCTGCAAGGGAGTTGAAACTGTGGGACTCGAGGTGGTCGCGGGGGCTGTCCATGTGCCTGGCGCCGGCGACTGTACCGTTGGCGCGGTATTGGCGGCAGGTTGTGAAACGATGGGCTGCTGTATCGGCTGGGGCTGTGTGGTGGTCGTCGCGCCGCCCCAGACGGGCAGGTTACCGGCCGATGCCCATTGGCCGCCAAATAGCAAAACCACAGCTATAGTCATGAAAAACACCGATTTTGGCAGGAAAGAATTTATATCCTCCTTAAAAGCACACATTTTGCTCTCCATTTTTCCCCTTTCCACACCTGTCCTCTTCATGGGCAGCGGACCTTGATCAAGGTCGCCCCGCTACCATCATCGAACTCTGCCATTTCGCCTGGCCTTAGCGTGATCCTGCTTTTTTTGCCCTTGGTCCAGTCGTCTGGACCCGGACTAATTTTATTAATCCCCGGAAGCCGCACTATAATTTCTACAGAATTATTGTTATTGATGTTCCGCAAAAAATTAAGGTCTTGTAAATACATAACCTGGTAATCGCCCTTTTCCAAAACGACGTAACCTTTTATGAAATAAAAATTGTCAAGCTCGGCCGCGGTCTCCTCATCCGAGGGCGCAGTTCCCATACTATCCCCGCCGCTGCCGAAAAAGTTTGCAACACTCTCAGCGGCAACGCCCCTACCTGGGGTGGCTGCACTGGAATCAGAATAAGGGTCTGGGTTCCAGATTTTGGTGAACAGAACACACTCATCCTGCGCGACACTCATAGGCGTTTCCGCCCCACCTGTTTGTGGGCGGGACACACGCTGCTGCACAGGAGTTGAAACTGCTAAGGGCCTGGTGGTCACCGGGGATGTTCGGAGACCAGGTTGCGTCGGTTGCGACGGTTGCACCGGCTGGGCTGTGTTGGCGGCAGGTTGTGAAGCGATGGGCTGCTGTATCGGCTGGGGTTGATTGGTGGTCGTCGTTCCACCCCAGACGGGCAGACTGCCGGCCCATGTCAATTGGCCGCCCAGCAAAACACTGACAGCGACAAGAACAGCAAAAACAGATTTAGACATGGAAGCGTTCATTTGTTTCCTCCTCTGGTGCCTCTGTGCAACCACTGACACCTTCCCGCGGCTTTGCCGCTTTAAGACCAAAAGCTATTTCGGCGGCACGACGATTATGATCTCAGTTGTTTTGTTCCCGGCAATCCCGAACCACTCCGGGAGGTTCTTGTTGGTCGCCACTGAGATCTGCTGATGGCCCGTTAAGGCGGCAAGTCCGCCGCCGGGCTCACCGTCGTAGAGGATCCAGGCTCCGTACTCTGCGTTCAGGGCCCAGTTTGGAAATTTGTCCCGGTAGAACGCCCGCACATCTTCGACGGGTGCTGAACTGGCGAAGCGGGCACCTACCAGTTCGTCGCCCAGGCCGCCGTTGATGAATTCCGCACCCTTGTAAAGCGGTATCCCCGACTCTTCCATGATCTTGGCGTGCTCCGCCAGCAGGTCCGCCGCCAGGGCGGTGACGGTCGACAAGATCAACACCAGGCCAATTATTAAGGATATTTGTAATGTTTTTTTCATGGCTATCTCCTTTCGCTCCTCAGTTAATCAGTTCAACACTTTGCATTATTTGGGTATCCGGACGGTGATTTCGGAATCGGTGGAGCCCGGGGTCTCATCCGTGGTCCGGGTAAAGATATACGGCTTTGTTGAAAGGTCCTTGGCCTCCATGCCCCCGGGGCCCTTGTAGATGACCCTGCTCCCGTTGACGTCCATTTCAGACCAGTCGGAGAGATTTTCCTTGTACCAGGCCATGATCTTGTCAGGGGAATCCTTGGACTTGAACCACATGATGGTGGCGACCTCGTTATCCCCGGTGGTGTAACTGGCGCCCGGATACACTGGGACCCCAGCGCCCTCCAAGGCTTTTAACTGAGCCGCAGACAGATCCTCGGCGTAAGTGGCTGCTGGGCCCGAGGCCACCATCGCCACTGCCAGCAGGATTGCTGTGACCATCACCATTTTCTTCATATTCTTCTCCTCATTTCTACGGATTCACTGCATCCTTCAGTTCGCCATCAGGCAGTAAAATAGGGCGAATCCGCGGACAACAATTCAAGCACTCATCACTGCTTGCCTACAAACTGCCAGAATTGCCGCCAATTCAGTTCCTTTCTAAGGCGGACGTTAATTATAGTTTCAGGCGGATGATCAGCAGCGCTCTTGAACTCGATCATCAACAACTGAATATTGGATTGGTGAGGTTGCTTAGAAAAATAATCCGTTGCTGGAGCAATAATAGGCCGCGCTCCTGAATCATCTGGTCGTGAAAGTAATGTTACCTTGGATCCACTAGTGCCGCCCAGATAGCCCTGGGCCGCACGATCGGTTGGCGTCATGGCATTCAGTTCAGCTTTGAATTTATCGATCTCTGTATAAAGCGGCTTTCCCATACGGTCAAATTCCCGGTCAGCCTCGCTTTGAATCCCGGGCGATTCCTTTTTCATCTTCGCGCGCATGGCGGCAAACTGCTTTTCCATGTCCTTTGCTGCCTCGGGGTTTATAGCCTGCATCTGCCTTATCAACTCCTCCTGCTGTGCCATGTCCATGGAACCATTTGATTTCGCTGCTTTGGCATTTCTTCCAGCCATAAAATCACTCCGGGCATCTTCTATCTTGTGTTCCATTAATTGAATCTGGGCCAGCAAATAGCGCTCCTGGCTGACCGGTTTCCACAAAGGTCTTTCATGAGCCTTGTATACTACAATGCAGTCTCTTGGCCTCCCCGACCAATAAACGGGAGCTCCACCCAGTTCACCGACATAAATTGGCTTCAGGAACATTGCTCCCATTTCATCCTTGATCTCTCCGCCACCGATCCCGTAAAACAGCGGAGACAATTTATTCACAGACAGTTTAATGCTGGCGCTGGCTGTACCTGCCTGCTTGTAGGTTGGATGGAAAATCTGGATCATCAATTCCGATCCGGCCATAGGCTCCCCCATAGATTGCCTTGCCCCTATAACCCGATGCGGTCTTGCTTCCACTCCCCGGGGTGGATTTAGCGCATCCAGCCGCATAAAAGGCTCTGCCATTTCTGTCAATTGTTTGCGCTGCGCATCGATCAGGGCTGTATCGAGCCCTTCCTGATACAGGGTATCCGGTGACCAGGGAAGCCATCGTCCCTGGGAATATGGAGCCATGCTGCCGCTAGCGTCGCCGCAGGCCTCTTCCATGCTCATTGCCGCTGCCAATTGGCCACCCAACAGGACAGCGGCGGCCACAAAAACACCAAAAACAGTTTTAGATATGGAAGCGTCCATTATTCTCCTCATCTTGTGCCCCTATGCAGCAACTGACGTCTTACGGCCGAAATTATTGAAGGGAAACGACCATGGTTATCTCGGCTGTCATACTTCTATCCAGGCCGAACCAGGAGGGCAGGTTGCTGTTTCCCATCAGTTGCTCATTTCACCTTACTGCCTTACCTGGGTATCCGGACGGTGATTTCGGAATCTGTGGAGCCCGGGGTCTCATCCGTGGTCCGAGTAAAGATGTACGGCTTTGTTGAAAGGTCCTTGGCCTCCAAGCCCCCGGGGCCCTTGTAGATGACCCTGCTCCCGTTGACGTCCATTTCCGACCATCCGGAGAGCTTTTCCTTGTACCAGGCCATGATCTTGTCCGGGGAATCCTTGGACTTAAACCACATGATCGTAGCGACATCGTTATCCCCGGTGGTGTAACTGGCGCCCGGATACACCTGGACTCCGACACTTTCCAGGGCTTTTACCTGCTCTGCCGAGAGATCCTCCGCAAGGGCGGTCGTGGCCAGTGCAAGGACAAGTACCAGCAATAGAGCCATCAAAACGCCTGTCGATCTTTTCATTCGTTTCCTCCTGATAATTTGGTTGTCGGTCCGTCTGTCTGAGGTTCGATAACGCTCCACCTCTTATTTCTCAGTCCGGCTGGAACCTTATGTTTATCCCGGTCTGCATGCCCGGCATGGTGCAGGGCATCGACACATCTGTCTTCGACACATCCACCACATTAGACGTCTCCGGATCGTAGTTGCCGGCCGCACCCGGATCCTTATCCGAACAGCTGAAACTCATGCCCTTTGACCATTCATTGCAGTACCAGCCGTCCATTTTCTTCCGGTACCAGGCGGAAACCTTTTCATATGGATCCGTTGAAAGAAGGGCAGCCTCACTCCATCCGGACTCACCCCAACCACCTGTTTTAACGGTACAGAACTGGCTTCCGGGATAGGCAGGTATACCGGCCTTTGAAAGGTCGGGAACCTCCCGCTCGGCCGGTGAAACCATTCCCCCGAAAATGCCGTCGAGCTGGGCCAGGGGGGCCAGGGGCTCCGCCCGGGCTGTCTGGAGGGCTGCGGAAAACATCAAAACCAGGACGACCATCAAAACCCTTTTCATTGTCTCCTCCTGCTCCTTCTTGAAATATCTTATCCCGACTTATTCCGGCCGGCAGGACCAGCTGACGCGGGTCTCGCCGCTGTCCATGAACTGGCTGTCCCCCTCACCCTCCAGTACCAGACCGGAACGGGGGATAGGGACGTTCTCCAGGAGAGCGCTGAACGCTCCGCCCTCAAGGTCCACCTCCGTTATCCGCTCGGTGGGGCATGTGAATTGCGTCAACCCGCTGACAAAGTCACCCAGGGGCATGTCAGCCTCAGTGGCCGACTCCGCCTTTTTGCGGTCACCCTCCAGACCTTCTTTCATGCGGCAGTGCTCGACCTGCTTCCCCTTGACCGGCGAGAGTCCATATTCAAGGGAATAAGTGCCCTCATCAGGATTGATCCATATCTGAAAGGAAGGTTCATACTCATATCCTTCGAACTTCGCAAAGCCGTCATAGGTGGCGGTTCTATCCCTGGTTATGATCTTGTTCTGCTCCGTCCCCTCGAAATAGGATTTAATGTGAACCTGGGCGCCGCCATTGCCCGAGCCCGATATCTGGAGACCGTCGGGCCCTCCGTCCTCGACGTAATCCAATCGCACCTTCCCCTCCACTGTCTGCTCTATTTTCTGGTAATAGGAATCCGTGTCACCGCCCGGGTTCTCCATGTTGAGGCCTGTCTTGCCCAGGGCCTGAAACAGCTGCCTTTGGGGTCCGTAGGCCCTGCCTCCCGGCCCGGTCGTTTCCCGTACCTCCTGGCTCATTTCCGCCCGGAAGGTGCACTGCCATGCTTTGGGAGCTGCGAAACGACTCATATCGGCCGCCTGCAAAGGAGCGGTGTGCAGGAAGAACATGCCTGCCGCCAATGCGGTGACCCACAAGCCGCCCCATGGCCGGTTCCGTTCTTCTATCGCCATGCTGTTTGATGACCTGTCTATACTGTGATCGTCAGGCCGAATTCTTTTTTCCTGTTCCCCTCCGGACATGCGGTTCCTCCGTTTCATCGCCATAAAGCTGCTGTTCAATTCAGCACGCTGTTGAGCCCCTTCAGATTCAGGGAATTTTTGACATAACTTTCCACGCTTTCCCGGTCACCGTACACGTTTGCGTAAAGGACGAGCGAGTGCAGGTGATTGGCAGCTGTTTGAGCGCTCTTTGGAAAGATAATTTTCCAGTTCTTTTTGTCCAGTTCGCTCACCTCCCAGCCGCCGAGGTAATACTTGTAGCTGAGATGATCTTTTTTGTTTTTGTCGACACGGAAAGCGTGGGTCACGCCGGGCACCGACATGTCGTATTGCTTGCCGATGCGCTCACCACCGCCGTTCACGACCACGGTGACAAAGAATTCTGCAGCCTTTTCCCTGGGCGCCTGTGAACCCGGTTCGCCCTTGGCGGCCTGACCAAACACTCCCGTCTCCATCTGTTTTTGCAACATGGCGGCCTGCTTCAGCTGAAGCTGCTGCACCTTTTCCATGTCCCCGATCTCCAAGGCGGCCATCATCTCTTGCTGGAGCTCCTGGGTGGACTTTTCCTCAACAGCCTCTTTCTTTTCGGCGGCAGTGTTGCGGTGGAATTTAATGTTAAAGGTAAGCTTCAGGGGGGCATTCCTGTCGTATTCGTAGATCAAAATTTCATCACCCTGGCGAAATCCGCCCTGGTCGTCCCCCAGGTATGAACTGAGGTCCCGCTCCCAGCCGTCAAGGGGAGGCACCGCTGCCTTGACCTGATCGATCACACGGTTGATGAACTGCATCTCGGCGGCTGTTGCCGGCACGGCCTCGGCATCGCTGACGGGGTCGGCGACGGCTTCTCTCGTAAAACCAATGAGTAAAAACAGGATTAGAAAAACTGCCTTAATCGTTGGCAAATATTGATGGATCTTTGTTTCAAACTCTCTCAACATTTAAATCTCCTGTCCTCATTGGACTCTGCATAATTGTCTGGTTTTAACGTCTCAGGGCTCGTTTCAATTTTGATTAACAGGTGTCACCGTTTGCTGGACCGGCGTCATGGTAATAGTAGTAGCCGGCGATGACTGCTGCTGTTCGGCCTGGGTCGCTGTGGGCTCCACCGGTGTCGCCACAATGGGAGCGGGACCCGATGACCGCTGACCGCTTACCGGCGTAACGGTCTGCTGGACAGGCGTTCCCGTTATGGGAGGAGGCGATGACTGCTGCTGCCCGGCCTGGGTCGCTGTGGGCTCCACCGGTGTCGCCACAATGGGAGCGGGACCCGATGACCGCTGACCGCTTACCGGCGTCACGGTCTGCTGGACAGGCGTTCCCGTTATGGGAGGAGGCGATGACTGCTGCTGATCGGCCTGGGTCGCCGTGGGCTCCACCGGTGTCGCCACAATGGGAGCGGGACCCGATGACCGCTGACCGCTTACCGGCGTCACGGTCTGCTGGACCGGGGTGGCTGAAACGGGCGGAGGTGCGGCCGGCTGCGGAGCCGTCGGTGTCACAGATGGCTGAGGGACCGGAACAGGAGGAGGCGTCCAACCACCGCCGCTGGCCGGCTGATTGGCGCCGCCCCACTGCGGCGTCGGCTCGGGCGGCTGTTGATAAGAGGGCGGGGGCGCTGAACCTTCAGGTTCTCCCCACTGGCCGGCGCCATTATTACCATTATGACCTCCATTTCCATCATTACCCGGCGGCTCTCCCTCCGGATGTGGCCAGTAGACGGTGATCGTCACGGTGGACCCGAGCATGGTTATCCCGGCAGCGCCAGGTTCCTGATCAATCACCGTTCCCTCTCTCCCGGCGAGATCTTCCTTGGATTTCCTGGCATACTCTATGTTCGGGGCGACCCCGGACTGCTGCAGGACTGCCATAGCGTCCTGTTCCCACA
>JALHUC010000113.1 GCA_022865845.1 bacterium
CTTCTGGCTTCCGGATCGTCCTACTCGCCGCGCCTTCCCATCACGCATGTGGCGTGACAGTGGCTATCAGTTGCGGCTTTTGTCCCCGGTTACAGCGGCGGGTCCGCGACGGATTTGCACCGTCTTCCCTTAGCTCATGGTAAAGATAGGATAGAACACACGGAATTCGGTGTCAAGAAAACGGTTCCTGTGAAAGCGGTATTTTAAAACGCGGAGGGCGCGGAGGAACGCGGAAATAGGGGTATTATCTCTGCCATTCCGGGCTGAGCAAAGCGAAGACCCGGAATCCGGATGCGGTTTATCAAATTTGCAATATAATTGAATATAGAAGGCGCCCACGGCGGGCGGTTCATCCTGACGAGAGGAAGGAGCCCATGGAAGGGGGATATCTGAAGAAGATCACATGGAGCGCGGGGGCGTTCTGGATCCTGACCTATCTCCTGTTGATATTCACTCCCATTTTTATCCTGCTCATCGGGGAGCAGCCCGCCGGAAAAGGTTTCTGGTGGGACCTGTCCATTGCCTTGGGGTTTGCCGGGCTGACCATGGTGGGGGTCCAGTTTTTCCTCACTGCCAGGTTTCACGGGGCCACTGCCCCTTTCGGTATCGACATTATCTATTATTTTCACCGATACCTTGCCATTTTCGCCTTCGTCCTGCTCTTTGCCCACCCTGTGATCCTTATTCTCGAAAACCCGGCCCTGGTCCGCTACCTTAATCCAGCGGGGGCCCCCTGGCACATGACAGCAGGCTTTTTTTCCCTACTGCTCTTTGCCGGGATAATATCCTCCTCGCTGTGGAGAAAACAGCTGAAGCTGGAGTACGACTGGTGGCGCCTCGCCCACGGCACCCTGGCAACGGCAGCTGTCATCCTGGCCCTCGTACACATAGTAACCGTCGGGGAATACACAGGGACTCACTGGAAGAAGATCCTCTGGTCTCTCTTCATCTTCTCCTGGGTCTTCCTTCTCATTTATATCCGTCTGATCAAGCCCTGGTTCATCCTGAAAAAGCCCTACGTGGTGGTCAGTGTGGCCAAAGAGCCGGGCAACATCTGGGTCCTAACCGTGCGGCCTGACGGACACCAGGGGCTCAGCTTCATACCAGGTCAGTTCGCCTGGCTTACCCTCCGCCATTCACCCTTCATGCTCAAGGAACATCCCTTTTCCATCTCATCGAGTGCAACAGACCCTTCACTCCTCGAGTTCACCATCAGGGAATTCGGTGATTTTACGCGCACCATCAAGGATATCCTCCCTGGTGAAGTGGCCTACATAGACGGACCTTACGGTGCTTTCAGCACGAGCAGGTACCACTCCCGCGGCTTTGTGTTCATATCCGGCGGGATCGGCATTACGCCTATCATGTGCATGTTGAGGACTTTGGCCGACCGACATGAGGCAAGGCCCATTCTCCTGTTTGACTGCAACCGGAACTGGGACAACATCGTCTTCAGGGAAGAGTTAGACACGCTCAGATCGCATCTGAACCTGAAAGTAACCCACATTCTCGAGGAGCCGCCGGAGAACTGGAAGGGGGAGACAGGGTTCCTGACCCGGGATATTCTGGAAAAGCATCTTCTCGACGACCGGAAGCTGTTCGACTACTTCCTGTGCGGTCCTGAACCGATGACAAAGGCCCTTGAAAGGGTCCTTTACGCCATGGGTGTACCTCTCAGGCGATCCCACACCGAAATTTTCGACCTGGTGTGATGAACTGGCGTTACCGAGGCCGCAATGCGTGAACTTTTAGCCAAATGGATGGCGGCGCTCACCGGGCTGCTGGTCTGTATCCTGGCGGTCCTGTTCACCTTGATCCAGAACCAGGACCAAAAGACCGCAGGTTCGCCCTCAATGGTAAACGAGAGCTTTCCGGAAGAGGGAAAGGAAATGCCTTCCCGGCCTATCCACGACAAGATCGACCTCGAACTGGGCAGAACTATTTACGTGACCTTAAAGTGCGGGACCTGCCATTCTGTCGCCGGGGAGGGCAACCTCCGCAACCCCCTCGATGGCGTCGGAAGCGACCTCTCAACCCAGGAGATCCGCGAGTGGATCGTCTCACCGGGTGATATCGACCCTGATATCAGGAAGCCGGACTACAGCTACCTTTCCCAGGATCAGCTCGACCTTCTCGTAAAGTACCTCAAGAGTCTGGAATAGGCTTTAACAAGTGAAAGCAGGTGAACTACATATTGCTGATCCAAAACTAATTTTGAGTCTTGACTTCACGGCATGGTTCAGTTAACGTCCACCATTAACTTGACCATAGTAGTAGGGAACGGACATACATAACCCATGATAATTTACACAAATCATAGCACTTCAAAACCCGGCCCCCAGACCGGACGCCCTGCAACTTGCGGATATACTTCCTATCCGACCTGTTGCGCCATGGCCATGCCCTCATGCGCCATGATCAAGCTCTAAGGACCGCCTGGCGGACCTTAGGGCATCTCTGAACCGACCCCGTTTAACAAATCGCTAATTTTGAAAACCTGTTCCATGTCCTTGGACACGGAGCACTAGCCGTCTGTATTTTCGGCGGTACATATCAAGGAGAATAATAATGTCCAGCAACGGATTTAGAACCGATACTATCGCATTGCATGGAGGGCAGGAGCCCGACGGAACCACCCTCGCCAGAGCTGTCCCTATATACCAGACCACTTCCTACGTATTCAAGGATTCCGAACACGCTGCGAACCTCTTCGCCCTCAAGGAGTTCGGCAACATCTACACAAGGATAATGAACCCCACTACTGACGTATTCGAGCAGCGCCTCGCTCAACTCGATGGCGGGGTCGGAGCCCTGGGTGTCGCATCAGGGCAGTCAGCCATCACCCTTTCCATTCTCAACCTTGCCGGGACCGGGGACGAGATCGTATCGGCCACGAGCCTTTACGGGGGAACCTACAACCTGTTCAAGTACACCTTCGCAAAGCTGGGGATAACGGTTCGTTTTGTGGACCCCTCTGATCCCGAAAACTTCCGAAGAGCCATCAACGAACGGACCCGGGCTGTGTTTCTGGAGAGCATCGGGAACCCGAAACTTGACGTCCCTGATTTCGAAGCCATCGCAAAGGTAGCCCACGAGGAGAAGCTGCCGGTTATCCTCGACAACACGGTAAGCCCGGTGCTTTTCCGACCTTTCGACCACGGGATCGACATCATCGTTTATTCGGCCACAAAGTTCATCGGCGGGCATGGGACCTCCATCGGGGGCGCCATCGTGGACTCGGGTAATTTTGATTGGACCTCGGGACGTTTCTCCGAGTTCACCGAACCGGACCCCAGCTACCATGGCCTGGTTTACAGCGAAGCGTTGGGAAAACTTGCCTATATCATCAAGGCCAGGGTCCAACTCCTGAGAGACATCGGACCGGCCCTCAGCCCATTCAACTCCTTTCTCTTCCTGCAGGGGGTCGAAACGCTGCCCCTGAGGATCCGCAAGCACAGCGAAAACGCCCTTGAGATCGCCAGGAGGCTGAAGAAACACCCCTATGTCACATGGGTGACCTATCCAGGGTTGGAGGATCACCCGACCTACGAGAACGCCCGGAAGTATCTGCCCCAGGGGTTCGGAGCTATCGTAGGGTTCGGGGTCAAGGGAGGCCGCGACGCCGGTATCAAATTTATCGATAACGTTAAACTCCTGTCCCATCTGGCGAACATCGGCGATGCCAAGAGCCTCGTCATCCACCCGGCCTCTACAACCCACCAGCAGCTCTCACCTGAGGAGCGTCTCGCCACGGGGGTTACAGAGGATTTTATTCGGCTTTCCATAGGGATCGAAGATGTGGAGGACATCTGGGAGGATATCGAGAGCGCCCTTGAAGCTGCGACCAAGGAGGTCAGGCATGACACACAAACAAGCCTCGCCGACACTGCATCCCGATAGGACCGGAAACACGGTTCCCATACCGGCAGGCGACACGGGTGGATCTGTTGGAAAGGTCGAGCTTCAGATCGTGACTTTCGATGGATCCGACCACGTTCTTCACCTGGAGGGGGGAGGTTCCCTCTCTCCCCTCACGGTAGCCTACGAAACATACGGAAAGCTGTCCGCGTCCAGGGACAACGCCATCCTGGTCTGCCACGCCCTTTCCGGTGATGCCCACGCGGCCGGATATTACGGCCATTCGACAGACGAAAAACCGGGGTGGTGGGACATCCTCATCGGTCCGGGCAAGCCCCTGGACACCGACCGCTATTTCGTCATCTGCCCCAACTTTCTGGGAAGCTGCTATGGGACCACGGGTCCGACCAGCATTGACACCGGGACCGGCCAGCCCTACGGCCTCTCTTTTCCCTTCTTTACCATCAGGGACATGGTGGAGGTGCAGCGTTGGCTGATTGACCACCTGGGGATCAAAACTCTTACCGCCGTGATCGGCGGGTCAATGGGCGGAATGCAGGCTCTCCAGTGGGCCATCTCCTACCCCGAACGGGTGAGAGGGGTCATTCCCATCGCCACCACTTCCCGGATGTCTGCCCAGGGCATCGCCCTGAACGAGGTGGGCAGGCAGGCGATCCTCAGCGACCCCAAATGGCTCGAAGGCCGGTACCCCAAGGGCGATCCCCCCGGGAGAGGGCTTGCCATCGCCCGTATGATCGGTCACATCACCTACCTGTCCGAGGAGTCCATGCACCAGAAGTTCGCAAGGCGTTATGCAAACGGCAACGGCCGCTCGTTCAGCTTCTCAAAGGATTTTCAGGTGGAAAGCTACCTTCACCACCAGGGGGACAAGTTCGTCCGACGTTTCGACGCCAACACTTACCTGTACATTTCCCGGGCCATGGACTACTTCGACCTGGAGACCGACCACGGCTCTCTTGAGGCGGCCTTTTCCCAATGTCTGTCCTCCTTTCTCGTCCTGTCCTTCACATCGGACTGGCTTTTCCCGGCCCATCAGTCAGCTGAGATCGTGCGTGTCCTCAGGAAACTGGACAAGGAAGTTTCCTACTGCAACATCGAGTCGGACCAGGGACACGACGCCTTCCTCCTTCCGGGCCATCGCATGGGAGATCTCGTTTCGGGGTTCCTGGAGCGGTTGAAAGAGGGAGGTGCCCCATGAGCCTGGTTCACTCACTGTCGCACCTGGTCGAAACGGATCGTTCTTCACTGTCCCACGGTGTGGACTGGGCATTGACAACATTGCGGGACCGGGCTCTGGATGATCAGATATCCTCTATTGTTGTTAAAGGCGAAAGGGTCCTCGACCTGGGGTGCGGGAAGGGAGACCTCCTCGCCCGGCTCAAAAAGGAGCACCGGATCCACGAAAGCGGTATAGAGATCGAAGGCATTGCTGTAAGCGAGGCCATCGCCCGGGGTCTGTCCGTGACGCACGGCGATCTGGAGGACAGTTTGACCTCCATGGGTGACCGATCCTGGGACCTTATTATTTTAAACCAGGTGATCACCGTCATCCGTGATCCAGTAGCTATTCTGCAAGAGTCCCTCAGGGCGGGCAGGAGAGTCGCCGTCACATTTCCCAACTTCGCCGGGTTCAGGACGCGGTCTCAGCTGGCTTTGCGAGGACGTCTCCCGGTCACAACCTCCCTTCCCTACCAGTGGTACGATACGTCCAACATCAGGCTGGTCACGGTAAAAGATTTCAGGGCTCTCTGCGATCAAATGGAGATAAAGATCCTCAAAGAGGCATTTGTGGGAAGGACAAAAGGCGGCGGGTTCAGGCCCATCAGCGCATGGCCCAACCTGAGGGCTTCGTCGGCAATGTTCATGATAAGTAAGTAAAAAGAGTCCAGGGTCTAGGTCAATCTCGGTCCTTTGACACAAAAATATTTGATCTCAAGCAATGCTGCCATTTGTCCACCGAAGCTGGTAGGCAGGCATTTCCGAAGGTGGAAGTTCGCAAAGGAGAGCAAACCCTAAACTACTAAAAAGTCTTAATCCAGGTATTTGAACTTCTTTGCGTCTTGAGCGACCAACGGGAGCGGGCATGAAGACACCCCCTCTTGGATCCTGGATTTTAGATCTTGGGTAATTTCCTGAGATCTGAGATGACTTTTCGCAGAACTTCAAACCCGTAGTACAGTACGCTCGTGGAAATCTAATACAGTAAGCATGTAATTTCCTGCCGTTTAAGTATATAGAAGAAATACTATCTCCAGGATAAAAAACCCAGAAAAGTTCAAGTGCAACAGGTGTGCTGACCCCATTCACTACCTTGACATTTTACAGACTCTGGATTTATCTTGAAATTACGTCGATTAAACAAGCATTTGTTTTTTGGAGGTCCATTCTTAACCTCAAGTCGAGGCAACGAGAGAGGATAATCAGCATTAGAATTCCACGAAAAAAAATCATCATAACCCTATGCCTTGTATCTATTGTTCTGATCACATTTTCTGTACTTGGTCAGATCTATAAGTTCACTCTCACTGACGGCAATGACAGATATCTAACGACGGTGTTCAGCCTCGATGAGGAACATAATATTCCGACGTTCTTTTCGACCATTATGCTTCTCGTTTGTTCGCTTCTGTTTATCGTCATTGGGGAGTCAAAGAATGATTTTGAAGGGAGATACCGCTGGCATTGGACTACCTTAGGGGTTATTTTCTTTGGCCTAGCGAATGATGAAATGCTCGTGTTCCATGAGATGACAATCACACCCTTAAGAAAATTACTTAACACTAGCGGATTATTTTACTATGCGTGGGTCATCCCCGCTGGACTTTTCCTGTTGGCCCTTGTTTTATGGTATCGGAAGTTTCTGGCTGAACTGCCAACTAGATTCCGAAGGTTGTTCATCCTATCGGGAACAATTTATGTTGCCGGCGCCGTGGGAATAGAGATGATTGGTGGCCTAATCGCATCTCGACAGGACGAGAATAACCTTATTTACGCCATGGTGACAAATTTTGAAGAGACTCTCGAAATAATCGGGATTATTCTATTAATTAATGCTTTATTCTCTTATATTGAAAGCCTCGGGAGTGGTCTCACGCTCAAGGTTGAATGAAAGTCGAATTCTTCTCAAGAGCCTTCACGTTCCAGAGGTCACGTTCCTCTCTTAAATGCAATTCCATGTTCCAGATTTCAAATTTCAAATTTCAAATTTCAAATTTCAAATAATATCATCTCACGCCTGGTCGTCCCGCCTTCGGTGTGACTAACTAGAGACGCAGGGAAGTTCGGAATGAACTTTATTTAAATAATTCCTAATGTGTATGATCCTGTTTTTCTCTGCGAGTTCTGCGGCTCTGCGTGAGGGAAGTATTTTCTTATTTTTTAGATCTCAAATCTCAAAGAAAAAATGGGTCGCACTTCAGTGTGGCCCGTTTGCTTTCTAATCCAAGAATAGGTTTGTATCAATATTTTGTCATCGCGAGCCGATTCCAGTGCGAAGCGATCTCGTAGTTTGAGATTGCCACGTCCCCTTCGACAAACTCAGGGTCCTCGCAATGACAAACGAAAGACCTCGGTATTTACATGCCGGCCGGGAATGCGGACGTAACGATCTCCTCCACTTCCTCCAGCCAGCCCTTTCTCTCCTCCTCTGTGCTCGTCACCACCACCCCGAAATTTCGTCGGTGGAACTCCTTCACCCC